>JBDLUB010000039.1:0-8258 GCA_039805525.1 Pseudomonadota bacterium
ATCACCGCAGGTAAAGAAACTTCAACGGTCTCAAGACCACCATCAACCTCACGCGTGACCGATGCCTGCCCATTACTAATGGTCACCTTAGAAGCAAATGTTGCCTGGGGCAGATTGAGCAAGGCGGCTAACATTTGCCCGGTTTGGTTACTATCATCATCAATCGCCTGCTTACCCATAATGATGAGCTGAGGCTGCTCCTTGGAATAGATGGCTTGAAGCAATTTAGCAACTGCTAAAGGCTGTAATTCGATATCCGTCTCGCATAAAATTGCACGGTCTGCGCCGATCGCTAAGGCAGTTCTTAATGTCTCTTGGCATGCTTGAGGGCCTGCTGAAAAAGCAATAATTTCTGTTACAAGGCCTGCCTCTTTGAGTCGAACCGCCTCTTCAACAGCAATTTCATCAAAGGGATTCATGCTCATTTTGACATTAGCAATGTCCACCCCCGATTGATCGGATTTAACGCGAACCTTCACGTTGTAATCGACCACTCGCTTAACTGCGACCAAAACCTTCATGAACGACAACCTTTTTGCTTATCTAAACGTCTATTTTATCGTGATTCAGATTAAATCTCGGCCAAGGTTTTCAGGTGAGCAACCACGCTACGCCCCAATGCAGAAAGGTTATATCCACCCTCAAGGCAACTCACAATCTTACCGTCACAATGGCGATTAGCAACCTCCATTAATTGCTTGGTCATCCATACGTAATCGTCTTCAACCAGGCCCATTTGGCCTAAATCATCCTCACGATGAGCGTCAAAACCGGCTGAAATAATAATGAGCTGTGGTTTGAATTCATCAAGTCGTGGGATCCAGGTTTTACTAATCATGTCACGGACGATCTTACCGTTGGTAGTTGCTGGTAAGGGCACGTTGACCATATTGTCACCACCATCTAAACCACTGTAGGGGTAAAAGGGATGTTGAAAAAAACTACACATTAGTACATGCGGGTCATTGATGAATGCGGCCTCTGTGCCATTACCGTGATGCACATCAAAATCAATCACGGCGACACGTTCTAAGCCATACTTTTCGATGGCATAACGCGCGGCGATTGCCACATTATTAAATACACAAAATCCCATCGAGCGATGAGGCTCGGCATGATGTCCCGGAGGCCGAATCGCACAAAATGCATTATTGACCTCACCTTGCATCACGGCATCCACTGCTGCTATTGCTGCGCCGGCTGCACGCAAGGAGACTGTCAACGTTGCTGGGTTCATGATGGTATCGCCATCAATCATCGAGTAGCCACTACTCGGAGCCTTACTCTTCACAAATGCTAAATGATCTTCGCTATGTACTCGTGTGATGTCAGCGTCCGACGCGAGTGGCGGATCAATCCGTTTTAAATGCGTATCCAGACGACTCTGAATTAGCTGATCCTCAATGGCGGCAATTCGCTCAGGGCACTCTGGATGATGGCGACCCATCTCGTGTTTCATAAAATCAGGATGGCTGATGTAGGCTGTGCTCATATTTGTCTCTCATCGAATAACAACTAACTATACTTAGTATGAATTTGTATTAAAAATACTATTTTTTATTATCTTAGCGCGATCTTGAACTTTCTACCGTTTTTCTCCAGCCTGGCACTAACGGCTCTGTTGGGCGCCTGCGCATCGCCCACTCCACCAAGCACAGCATCCAATCCTCAGTCCACAAAACCCGAATTAGAGGTTCGTGCTGATAAGGCTACTGTATCTAGCCCTAAACGAGATCCGTCTTCGCTCAAGGTGCTTCTCGATCAGATCTCGCGGCAGCAAAATATCCCTTTGGGATTGCTCGAAGATGGCTTTAAAGATGTTCAACATCTATCCCAAGTCAAACAATTAGTTGCTCCTCCGCCTGTTAGCTTTCAAAAAAACTGGCGGGTATATCGTTCGCGCTTTGTGGAACCCGTCCGTATTCGAGCTGGCTTTGCCTTTATCGAGCAAAATCGTGCTGCTCTAGAAGCTGCCGAATCGGAATCTGGCGTTCCTCATCAAGTGATTGCGGCGATTATTGGGGTGGAGACGATTTATGGTCGTCAAATGGGAAACTTCCGGGTCAAGGATGTACTAAGCACGCTTGCTTTTGACTATCCAGAGGCGCCCAATCAAGCAGCGCGTGAGCTCCTTTTTCAGAATCAACTGAAAGACCTAATTATTTTGTGCTGGCAAGAAGCAAAGAATCGGCAAGATGCGTTTAATCGTTGCCTCAATCAAAGAAGCTCTTATGCGGGCGCCATTGGCCTTCCCCAGTTTATGCCTGGAAGTATTTTGCAATTTGCCACCGATGGGGATGGGGATGGCGTAATTGATCTTCGCAATAGTCGACGTGACGCAATCTTTAGTGTTGCCAACTTCCTTAAAGTCCATGGCTGGCAACCTGGTATGCCCATCTACTTTCCTGTCATTCAAAATGAGCAAACTCAAGCAAAAATTATTGAGCTGGCCGATGGTCAGCCGATTGCTAAAATTACAGTTGCAGAATTAATTCAGCTCGGTATTTTGCAGCCCAGCAACGGCGATCTACTGCAAGGCGGGGTTGAACCCGGTAGCAAAGCCTTGATTATTGATTTACCATCGCCTGGAGTTAATCAAGAGCCTGAGATCCTTTATGTTGTTGGACTCCAAAACTTCCTCAGTATTGTGAACTACAACCGTAGTTACTTTTACGCTCAAAGTGTTGCTGAATTTGCGCAGGCGCTAGGGTATGAAAACAAAAGTGTACTTGCACGAGACCAGATCGATAAACCAGGGCCGGGCCCAGTGCCCACCCATAAAAATCGATCATCAACAGCCAAAGCAACTAAGAAAGATAGTAAAGCGAAGAAATCGAGTAAGCCATCGAAGTCAAATAACTAGGCTGGGAATACACCTGTCGATAAATAGCGATCGCCCCGATCGCACACAATGAATACGATCGTAGCATTTTCAACCGTTTGAGCAACGCGTAGCGCAATCACTAAAGCGCCTGCAGCTGACACACCACAAAAGATACCTTCTTCCTTAGCCATACGACGGGCCATTTCTTCAGCCTCCGCCTGGGTCACATACTCAATTCGATCGACACGTTCAGCTTGATAGATCTTAGGCAAGTAGGCAGGTGCCCATTTCCGAATTCCAGGAATCTGCGAGCCCTCTTCGGGCTGTCCACCAATAATTTGAATCTCTGGATTCATTGACTTTAGATACGTCGATACGCCAGTAATCGTTCCCGTGGTGCCCATCGCAGAAACAAAATGGGTAATCTGACCATGTGTATCACGCCAAATCTCAGGACCCGTGGTCTCGATATGAGCCCGCGGATTATCTGGGTTAGCAAATTGATCTAATAGCTTGCCTCGACCCTCTTTTTGCAATTGCTCTGCGTAATCTCGAGCCAACTCCATCCCGCCTGAGCTAGAGGTCAAAATAAGTTCTGCACCATATGCAGCCATGCTCTGTCGACGCTCAAGACTTTGGTTTTCGGGCATGACCAAAATAATTTTGTAACCCAACATCGCGCCGACCATGGCAATCGCAATACCAGTATTGCCACTCGTAGCCTCAATTAAGGTATCGCCAGGTTTAATATCGCCTCGTAATTCAGCGTGCTTAATCATGGAGAGCGCGGGTCGATCCTTGACCGACCCGGCTGGATTATTACCCTCTAACTTACCCAAAATCACATTACCGCGCCGCTCATTCTCCACACCAGGAATACGCTGTAAGCGAACCAAAGGGGTATTGCCAATGGTTTGAGAAATCGTTGGATAGAGAGCCGCAGATGGATTAGATTGGGTCATAGAGTTATTTTAGCGATAACTTCACCCAATACCGCTGATTTCAATAGCGCTGACGCGAACCAGTCGACCGCTCGTTCTCCGCCGCAGGCGCTTTAGCCTGATACTTGGACGTCTTTTTTGTGGAACGCATCTCTGAGCGTGAGCCACTTTTTGTCTCACGGTACCCACTTTGACCCTCGATTTTCAAACCATTCTCCATTAATTTACTAACCGAGCGCTCGCCAATACCCCGAACCCGTGATTGCAGATCATATGAGTCATAAAACGCACCGCCCTTTTCTCGCTCCGCAATAATTGCCTTCGCTTTTGACGGCCCAAGCCCACGAATACTCTCTAACTCGGTCTGACTGGCCGTATTGACATTGACTGGAGCAGCATTTGCAAGAGTTATGCCAAGAGGAAGTGCCAGTGCTAATGCCGTCATGCCAATCATCGATCCTTTAGATACAGCTTTAGCAGATGTGTGAAACAGAGTCGATAAACCCATAATTTCTCCTTTGAGGTTGATGAACAAACCATGACGAAAGTGTCATGGCTTTCTTCAACGCCCAATGGTTGATTGGGTTGACGAAATAAATGGTCTAGAGGGGATTTGCTAAAAAATCAGAATTTGCTGATAGCCAGGCAATGTATTGGCTGACACCATTCTCAACATCTAAGAAGCTATCGTTATAGCCTGCCGCCCTTAATTGAGTTAAATCGGCTTGCGTGAAGCACTGATATTTGCCCCGTAAGTCATCGGGAAATGGAATATATTGAATGAGACCTTGTTGCACTAAATCTGCCAATGGTAACGCTGGTTGATCGGCCAGTTTACGCATGGTATTTACAGTTGCCAGCGCAACGTCGTTAAACGGTTGAGCACGACCTGTGCCAAGGTTAAAAATACCACTCTTTTCTGGATGATCCAAAAAGAAGAGGTTCACCTTCACCACATCTTCAACCGATACAAAATCCCGTGATTGCTGACCAGGTGCATAGCCGCCATACTCACCAAATAATTTGACCGTTTGATTATTTTTGAACTGATGGTAATGATGAAATGCAACCGAGGCCATCCTGCCCTTATGAGACTCACGTGGGCCATACACATTGAAATACCGAAAGCCAACTACCTGAGCCGTCGGGGCCTTCTCAGCCATACGAGCACGCATATATTGGTCAAACAGAAACTTTGAGTAGCCATAAATGTTCAGAGGCTTCTCATACTGCCGATCCTCTACAAACGTATCGGATCCTCCATAGGTTGCAGCCGATGATGCATAAAGAAATGGGACCTTTTGATCGGTGCATATCTCATAGAGATTGATGGAGTATTGATAGTTATTGTTCATCATGAAAACCCCATCGGTCTCCATCGTGTCTGAACATGCGCCCTCATGGAATACTGCCTTTACCTTACCAAACCAGCCCTCATGAAAGCCTTCTAAAAAATCATTCTTATCGATGTAATCAGCAATATCCAAATCGGCTAGATTGCGATATTTATCTGCAGGTCGCAAATCATCGACTGCAATAATATTTTTTTCTCCACGGGCATTTAAAGCACGAACAATATTCGCACCTACAAATCCGGCGGCACCAGTCACGATATAGGTCACTGTAGCTCCTCTGCACAAACGGTTGCTGTTCCCAATTTACCGACCACTATTCCTCCAGCGCGATTGGCTAAGGCCATCGCACGCTCCAAAGGCCATTTTGCTGCCAAGGCTACTGCTAGAGTAGCAATGACGGTATCACCAGCGCCTGATACATCAAATACCTCGCGGGCCTGCGCACGCACATGACTTGCACCCGCAGAGGTAAATAATGTCATACCCTCCTCAGAGCGAGTTAATAATAAGGCCTCAACCTGAAGCTGCTCTCTCAAGGCTTGAGCCTTTTGGGTGAGCTCCGCTTCGCTGGACCATGCGCCAACCACTTGCCGCAATTCGCTGCGATTGGGCGTCAACACAGTAGCCCCCTGATACTTCGAATATGCATCACCCTTTGGGTCGACCAAAACGATCTTATTCTTGGCTTTTGCTAAGGCAATCATACTGGCCACTTGCTCCAACGCGCCCTTGCCATAGTCGGACAAGATAACAACATCTGCTTTGGGCAATAATGTCTCGAACTGTTTCAGTTTCTGTGCTAACGAATTGGAACTCGGGGTCTCTTCAAAGTCCAAACGGATTAATTGCTGCTGACGGGCAATCACTCTTAACTTAACCGTCGTGGGTACTTTGGGATCAGCTTGTAAGTAGCTTTGTACACCACTATCTTGCAATAAGGCTTCTACACGTTTACCAGCCTCATCCACTCCAATCACCCCTAGAAGACTGGTTTGCGCTCCTAAAGCCGAGGCATTGCGGGCCACATTAGCCGCGCCCCCCAAGCGCTCATCAATCTTTCCAACCTGCACCACAGGAACTGGGGCCTCAGGCGAGATGCGACTAGTATCACCAAACCAATAACGATCGAGCATGACATCACCCACCACCAAAAGGCGTGCTTTACTAAATTGTGTTCGGTCAGCTTTCTCAGTCATCGCTCTAAATTTAATTCAAATGTTAATTATGCCGACCAATCCCGTAATATTCAAAATCCAGCTCGGTCATCGACTGGGGTTCGTAAAGGTTGCGTCCATCAAAAATGATCGGGTTCTTCATCGCCTGTTTTAGATAATCAAAATCAGGGCTACGGAATGCCTTCCACTCGGTCACAATGATTAATGCGCTGGCCCCTGCTAAGGCATCCTCAGGAGTGTTTACTAAGGAAATTTTTTGAAGCTGATCTGGTTTTCCTTGAAAATCGATCTCAAAGGCGTGTTGTGCCTCAGGCATTGCAACTGGATCATGAGCCATCACCTGTGCGCCACGCTTAACTAACTCCGCAATAATGAATCGACTAGGTGCTTCACGCATATCGTCTGTATTGGGTTTAAATGCTAAACCCCACACCGCAAATCGATGATTAGAAAGATTCTCACCAAAACGCTTGGTAATCTTCTCAATCAAGATTGTTTTTTGTTGACGATTGACTGCCTCGACAGCCTCTAAAATTTTAAGATCGCGCCCATGCTGCAGAGCAGTTTTAGATAGAGCCGATACATCCTTTGGAAAGCAAGAGCCTCCATAGCCCGTTCCTGCGTATAAAAATCCATAACCAATCCGCGAATCTGAGCCAATCCCTTGGCGAACGGCCTCAATATCAGCTCCAACCGCATCGGCTAAATTGGCAAGCTCGTTCATAAAGGAGATACGGGTAGCCAGCATTGCATTGGCAGCATATTTTGTAAGCTCGGCACTCTTTACATCCATGCAATAGGTGCGCTCATGATGCCGATTAAATGGTGCATAAAGTTTGCGCATTAATTCTTTAGCGCGTAGACCCGCAGCATCCTGATTGGTACCAATCACAATGCGATCGGGACGCATAAAATCTTCCACCGCAGCACCCTCTTTCAAAAACTCAGGATTGGAGACCACTGAACACCATGCAGGATCTAAATTGCGTGTTTTTAATTCCTCGGTAATAGCTGCCGTAACTTTCTCGGCGGTACCAACTGGCACCGTTGACTTATCAACAATCACCTTAGGGCCATTCATATGTTTGCCAATATTGCGTGCTGCCGCAATCACATACTGCAAATCGGCTGAGCCATCCTCATCAGGCGGGGTACCCACCGCAATAAACTGAATTTCACCATGCTGAACAGCTGCTGCCACATCGGTCGAAAATTGAATACGTCCAGCCGCTCGATTACGGGCGATCATCTCTTGCAACCCCGGTTCGTAAATTGGAACTCCACCCGAATTTAAGATATCGATCTTTTTCTGATCGAGATCTAAGCAAAAAACCGTATTTCCGAGTTCGGCTAGACATGCCCCTGTAACTAATCCTACATATCCACTACCGACAATGGTGACTTTCAATCTTTATTCCTCATTCAAAGTACTTACTAGATCATTTGGATGATTGATTACATCGACGGGCCGCTTGGGACTGCACCCTCAGTCCGTCGGGGTGAGTATGCCTCCCAATGATTACAACCAGGACACTGCCAATAAAAACGCCTTGCCCGAAATCCGCAATTTCCACAGGTATAACGTGCTAAAGCGGTTGTACGCTGCTTCAGTAACCCAAGCGTTGACTTTAAATCCGCCACCCGTGTCTCTGGACCAGTAACTTCTGCCAAGGCTAAACGAGTCTCTGCTAGCTTCGATAAAGCACTGAGCGTCGGAGAATGCTGCATCACATCGACTAACATGGCTTCGGCCGCCTGAGCTCCCCGAACTTGCATCATATGCTTATGCACGATGTCTAAGAGCTCGCCAATTGCTTGGGTTTTGAGGAGAGCGAGTAATTGATCCAAACCAAGATCGACTTGGTTGACAGCATGATGTGCAGCCATCCACCGATCAGCTACTAAATGCATATAAGCGGGATTCTCTTTCGCCACAATTGCCCAGACATCGATCGCCTGTTGG
>JBDLUB010000040.1:0-8907 GCA_039805525.1 Pseudomonadota bacterium
AGGCAGCCGTTAGTGCTTTTTGCTTCTCGCCGCTCATCCCTGCAAACTCTGATGAGGCTGATTTTTTCTTGTCGTCCATGGCCATCCTTTTCTAGATATTAGTTCGGTTTTGCTCGCTTAATTGCTGAAATTCATACTGTACGCTTACTGTATATAAAAACAGTATTGTTTGCAAGTAGGCATTTCTAATTTATTTGCGCGATTGGCTTGATATTTAGTTAAGTAAGTACTTATTTACTTATAAGGTATTGATTTATATATAAATATTAGTTTTCTTTGGAAAAATATAAAAATACCGGCATCGCAATCGCCCAAACCACGGCCAGGTAAATCAATGCAAAAACCCTATCCTCTGAGTTTGACCAAGATGCTGCCCCTAGGCGAACGCCCGCTTCGTAGCACAGGGGGCCGGCAATGGCACCCAATACGGCGGCTAAGCCATTTTTACCCTGCAACCAAGACATCGACTCTTTCAGGGTTGTGGCAAAGACCAGCCACAGCGCCCACATCCAAACCGGTGAAATCGCCGCAAATGGAAAATCCGATTCAAACTGAATCCAACCGAGTTGAACCAAAATCGTGTCAGCAATCAGGCCGTAAATGAATACTTTGAGCAATAGCTCATGTTCATTGCGGGCATTGCGATGTAACCAAAGGTAAACCCCGATGCACAAGAGTGCGATCGCAAGCGCCACACCTAGTTGCTGGTGTGCGGCACCCAAGATACACGCGAACCAACCAATCTGAAATAAAACAAAATTCCAGATCTTGCGCCAAGTGCTCCTTGTAATTGCTAGAGTCACAATAATCAATCTAGCGTTTATAGAAAGCTAAGGTGACCTCACCCAAATAAATCCCAAACTTACTCATTTCGGCTTTATTGAGCATGACCTTATCGTCCATCAAATACATCCAATCATTGAATTGCACGTGATAGGTTTTACCATCGACCGGCAAAGCCAGGGTGTAGCGCCAATTGAGCGCATTACCTGCTAATTCGCCTACCGCCTCGCCGATCACATCACTGGCAGTTCCACTGTAACGACCTGGCGCCACCTCAGTAAGCGTCCAAATCCGCTTTTGCTTGGTGCCATCAGAGTAAACAAAATCCTCATCTAGAGTGCCAACTTTTTTGCCATCCTTGACTTCCCATTTGGCTTTAATAAGCACCTTGAAGCGTTTAACAACCTCGCCACTGCGATTGGTAAAGATTCCGTAGGCATCGATCTCGCCGTTAAAGTAAGTTGCCAAATCCAATTGAGGGACTTCTTTGCTATACATTTGCACGCTCGGGCTTGAACAAGAAGCCAGCCCAAGGGACAGAACAGAAATCAAAGAAATGATTAGTAGACGCTTGAGTCTAGTGAACATAATGAGCACCAAGTAAAGAATTAAGGATTCGGGCAGTTTGCAGCAATTAAAGCGGGTGGACAACGACTTGCAATGAGTGCGGAACGCAACTTCGGTACGCTGGTTCGCTCATCAAGCCAGATTCCAAAAAAGGCTTTAGCAAATGCATCGCCAGGAATATCACCAATGGGTTTGCCGTTATGCAGAAATAAAGTTCCGCGATCGGGAAGATGAATACCAACTAAGGTGTCACCAGAGGCAATGTCCGGAAAGAGTTTCTCGAGGCTTTGCAACCAAACCATACGCTGCTTCTCAGGAACCCCCAGACGCGTCATCTCATCAATGGTACGCTTAGCGAGATCCGCTCCTTTAAAGGAGCGGATGTAATGAATTTCTAAGGCAAAGCCATTTTGTCCCTTTGGATCAGCCACATAGTAGCGAGCGTCGTAAACGTCAAAACCCCAAAATGTGAGTCGGCCCTGTCCCTGCAAACTTGCAGTCTCAATATAGCGATAAACCGGGGATTTGGTACCGGAGGCGCTCGCAAATACCCAGCTTGACCCTAGAAGAGTAAGCAAAAGACAGAGGGTTGGGTAAAGAGGCCATTTCATGCTCCCAAGCATAGAGGAGTTTTGCGACCCTTGCACAAACCCACTTATGGGGCCTCAAATAAAAAAACCCGCTCCGAAGAGCGGGTTTTAGCTACTGAGGATTAAACCTTAACTAGATTGAGTATTCATGGTGTCGCCACGTAACGTTGGGTAACGAACATGGTCGATCAATTCCTGAATATCTTTCCGTGGAGCTGGGGTTACCAAGCTCACTAGGATGGTAACTGCAAAACCAACTGGCACGCCAAATAGGCCTGCAGAAATTGGCTGAATGCCATACCAAAGTTCAACCGGTGAGGTCACACCAAATACACCACGCAACCATGGTTGAGTCATGATCATGTAGTAGATGGTGATACCAAGACCAGCAACCATGCCAAGGCAAGCACCAGCTTTTGTAGCACGCTTCCAGAAAATACCCAGTGTCAAAGCGGGGAAGAAAGATGCCGCAGCGAACGAGAACGCTGCCCCCACCAAGAACAAGATATCAGCTGGCTTTTGAGCTGCCACATAGGCTGCTGCTAATGCCACAACCAAGAGCAATGCTTTGGAGATTGCCACACGCCGTGCTGCAGACGCATTAGGATCAATCATCTTGTAGTACAAGTCATGAGACAAAGCGTTTGCAATGGTCAAGAGCAAGCCGTCAGCAGTTGACAACGCAGCAGCCAAACCACCAGCAGCCACCATGCCTGAGATCACGTAGGGCAGGCCACCAATTTCTGGCGTTGCCAACACGATGATGTCACCACCAATAGTCATCTCTGCAAGCTGGAAGATACCGTCTTTATTGACGTCAACCACGGAGAGCAAAGCAGGATCAACCTTTGTCCACGCTGCAATCCACGCCGGTAACTTATCAAACGGTGTTCCAACCAGAACGTTGAAGACCTCATATTTCACCAGCACTGCAAGCGCAGGGGCTGTGAAATACAACAAGAAGATGAAGAACAGCGACCAGGTCACAGACTCACGCGCTTGTTTGACCGATGGTGTGGTGTAAAAGCGCATCAGAATGTGTGGCAAGGCTGCAGTACCTAACATCAAGCAGAAGATCAACGCCAAGAAATTACGACGTGAGGTATCAAATGCGGTACGTGCTTTTTCATCACCATTTGGATCACCTGCAAACTGCTGTCCATGACGAGGCATATTGGCCAATGGATTTGCACGATTGTTGGCGCTGGTTCGCTGAGCGGTCCAAGCCTTTTTCGCAGCTTCTGCATCTTTTGGAACAGCAGCTAGGGCTTTTTCTGCAGCAGCAATTTCTTCAGCAGGTGCATTAGCCGCTTTTAGATCAGCAACCTTCTTCTCTGCAGCGGCTTTATCAGCAGCTAATGCAGCTGGCACATCCTTTAGCTTCTCAGCTAAGGCATCAGCACGCGCCTTGAAGATGGCACGAACTTCAAGTTCTTTTGGATCCTTGATGAGTTCTGCTTCCCTGGCAGTGACTTTCTCCAACTGTTGACCATAGACCAATTGTGGCAATGGATTACCGGTTTGCTTCACCGACAACCAAACCACTGGAATCATGTAAGCGATGATCAAAATGATGTACTGGGCCACTTGGGTCCAGGTCACCGCGCGCATACCGCCCAAGAAGGAGCAGACCAAGATACCAGCCAAGCCTAAGAAAATACCAATCTCAAAAGGTACGCCCGCCAAACGGGTGGTAATCAAACCAACACCGTAAATCTGCGCGACCACATACACAAAGGAGATCAAAATCGCAGCAATAATCCCGATAAAGCGTGGCAGATTACCGTCATAACGAGCGCCTAGGAAGTCTGGAATCGTAAACTGACCAAACTTACGCAGGTATGGAGCAAGGAATAGTGCCACTAAGCAATATCCACCAGTCCAACCCATGATGAAGGCCAAACCACCATAACCGGTAAGGTACAAGGTACCCGCCATCCCAATAAAGGAAGCGGCCGACATCCAGTCCGAACCAGTTGCCATACCGTTATACATCGCTGGTACGCGGCGTCCCGCTACATAGTATTCTGCAGCATCGTTGGTGCGACTCATCACACCGATACCTGCGTAGAGCAATACCGTGGCACCTAAGAAGACGTATCCAACTGCGGCACGCCCCATGCCCATTTGCTCAAGAATTCCTACGATGATAACGAATGCTAGAAAGCCAAGAGTATAAAAACCATAGACTTTATTTAGCTGCTTTTTAAAGGCTGCATTACTTTGGCCAGATCCGCCAAAACTGCCGCCTGCATCAGGTGTCATTCCGGCCATGATTAATCTTCCTCCACTTCGGCGCAATCGTATTCTTGATCGAGCTTATTCATGTAATGCGCGTAATAGGCGATGATCAATACATAAATGACCAACGATCCTTGCGCTCCCATCCAGAAACTAAATGGCCATCCAAAGAAATTGAATGACAGGTCTCTGGCATAAAAGCCAACAACAAAGGTCACAACAAACCAAATGGCTAACAGAAAAGCTGTCATCCTTAGGTTCTTCGACCAATATTGTTTCTGCGATTCTGTTAATTGCATAACAGTTTCTCCTTAGGTTATTAAAAACATCTACAACAAACTTCGTACTACAACATCATTAGCTAGACCGTTAAACCGGTTTCCCGCTCTAACTGTTTCGCAAATTTGGGTTCAAACTCTTTTAAATGCTTGATGATTTTTACTGCTTCTTCGGGTTCTTGGCGATCCACGTAAACCCTTGCTAATTGGTACCAACCATAAGGGCTCATGGGTTGCAGTTGAGTATTTTTTTTCAAAGCCTTCACTGCATCATCAAAACGACGCTGCTGAATTAGGGTTAGCCCTAATCCATACCACGCTAAATCTAACTTCTCATCAAGTGCGAGCGCTTTACGAAAACTAAATTCGGCATCTTCAATCTGCCCCGTTTCTTCTTGCAAAAACCCGAGGTTGTACCACGTTTGAGCATTGGTATCCGAACGCAAAACCACCTTTTTATACATCTCAATTGCGCCTTGTTTATCGCCCTCTTGGGTCTTAAGGTAAGCAAGGCTCGAAAGTACGTAGGGATCGTTCGGAAACTCACTGAGCATCTGTTCAAACGTATCGATTGCCTTATTACGAAGCCCGAGCACAATAAATACAGAGGCATAAAAACGGAAGAGGTGCCAACGAAGTCTTACTGACATGTCTCGATTCCAATGGAGACGCAGTGCTCAATCTTAGCGAGAGTCACAGCAATATAGAGAACGGCAATAATACAAAAGGCTACAAACGGAATTTGATGGTCAGCAATTTGCTTTGGGGAAATAAAGCGCGCCATCTTGGTCCATGGCTTATTAATGATTTGAAAGATCTGATAAAACAAATTGGTGTCACGCTTTTGCCCAGATAAAACAAACAATAAACCCTGACCCATTAAAGCCAGTCCACCGATGTACAAAACCAGTTGAGCAATATTCAGAAATAAAAGCACAAAAGCCTTTTGGGAATTGAAAAAAATGCCAATGGGCATTATGGTTGGGTCGCAATCATGCCCAAATCAGTGATTTCCCTAGTAATTTAAAAATACTTTTCTAGGAATTAAGGGCTTACCCTTAATTTGTAAAATTTAATTTACGCTCTAGGTATCCAGGTTGCCGCTTTCGATAGATTTTTAAGCTCAACAAGGCTCTTTGCCTCTTTTCGAATGGAATTCCATAGGCATAAAAGCAGTTCACATGTGGCAAGAGTGTCGGCTGCAGCCTGATGGCGAACACTGCATTCAATGCCAAAGAACTGTAACCAATCGTCTAAGGCTCGTGCTTTGGGATAGATACCAGACACCGCAGCCAATGGCTCAATATCAATCCAATCATTTGCCAACGGTGATAGGCCAAATTGTTTGTAAGCACGCATAATCATGCCCTGATCAAAAGGCGCATGAAATGCCAGCAGTGGCGAGTTGCCAACCCAATCACGAAATTCTTCCAATACTTCAACCGGCGGTCTTCCGGCTGTTTGCGCACCTACACCAATGTGATGAACCAATATATTGTCTTTATCGGATGCAAACTCTTGGCGAAGAACGGCTTCGTAACTATCCCCGATAACAATTGTCGGCTTTGTAAAACCCGGTCCAATCTGTATAGCAATCGCCGCAATCGCAAGTAAGCGATCGCGGCTGGGATCAAGCCCGGTAGTTTCAACGTCTAAGACGACCCAACGAGTGGGTTCTGGCCCAGATGAGCCAATTCCAAAGCGAGCTAAAAAATTAGCGAACATAATCGAGCTCAAGTCGTTGCTGCAAATTACGGACCTCTGAGAGAGACTCGCGCAAAATTGTTTTGTCCACTGAATTCAGCCCCTCGACGGCAACTGCATTAGGATTACCGCCGATTACATGACCATCAATTTGAGCGGCAAGTCGTAAGGTCTGTAGATACTCAAAGGCCGCAATCCATGCGTCGCTTTCTGATTCATGCAGATTCAGTGCCCGGCCAATCGCGGCTAAGCGCTCGCGCGTATTCACGGCAGCAACCCCATTGGCTAATGAATAAATACGAGCACAATCCACCACGATCGCCGTGCCTTGCAACTTAATATCAATGATTTGCTTGCCATCAAGCTCTTTCGTTTCTAGACCACCTAGCCAATTGAACGGCACTTTCCACTGCAAGGAATTTTCAACTAATAATTTAATGAATCGTGGGGTAGCCTCAGCATGCTTAACGACGTATGCACGTAACGGCTCCAATAAGGACTCGTTACCAGCAAGTGCCCTGAAATCAAAAAAGATACTGGCATTTAGCAAATCTTGGGGGCTGCCTTGTTCAATCCAGCGCGCAAAGCGCTCTAACCACTCATGTTGACTAATGCAAAGCTCAGGATTGCTTGCCATGATATTACCCTTGCATAATGGATAACCACAGGCATCGAGGGCGTGATTAACATCCTTGGCAAATGCCAGATATCGCGCTTTATGCGCAATCTCAGAGTCCAATAAAATGAGAGCATTGTCCTGATCAGTCGCGATCGTTTGCTCACTTCGACCCTCCGAACCAAGCGAAATCCAAGCAAAGTGATCCAAACTTAAATCATGCCGCTTGGTAAAAATACGAATAAGCTGAGCAGTTAATACGTCATTGAGATGACTAATCAGGGCAGTTAATTGTCTAGCCTGCACACCCTGTCCCAACAAATTACGAGCAAATTTACGAATATTGCTCGCGCAATCTTTTAAGCCATCGACATCATCGGCCAAACGAATCGCACTGCTAATGTTGTTTAGTGATAAGCGTTGCAAAGAAAATAAATCGCGCTCTGAAATAATGCCAACCAGCTCCCTACCACGCAGGACTGGTAAATGACGAATGTGATGACGCGACATCATGAGGCCAGCGGTCTCTGCAGTATCGTCCAAGGATAAAGTTTTAACGTCACGCGACATGACTTGGGATATCGGTGTCTCTAGGGGTATTTGTGCAAGCGTGACCCGACTCAAGACATCGTAACGGGTCAAGATACCAACAATAGCCCCTTCTTCATCGACCACTAAAACAGAGCCCACTTTTTTATCATGAATCAATTGCAAGGCGTCTTGCAAAGGAGTATCGGGAGAAACAGAGATCGGCTTTTTGAGTGTCAGATCCCTCAGTGGACTCTCAAGTGACTGCTCTGTTAACGCTTGAGAAGCAAAACTATTTCGTAAAGCTGCTCTTGATTCCTCGAGAAGCTTCAAAATACGATTATTTAGAAAGTCACTGAAGGGCTTGGAGTGTTTGGCGAGCTCATGCATGCGCTCTACGGGCAAGGCTAAGCAGAAACAATCGTCGATTGCCACGTACTTTACTGTGGATGGAAGTCCCCCATAACAAGCGCTGACAGCCAATAGATCACCCGGGTCAAGCTCAAATCCAGTCTCTTCAAAACCAGGGATCAAACGGCGACCCGATACCCTTCCCTGTCGAATCAGATAAAGTATCTTTGGCGCTCCGTCTGCCGGTGAGAGAATGACTTCTTCAGGGGCAAAGTACGTTTCAGCAGAATGATGTAGAAAGAAATCAACGTCTTGCTCTGCCATCTTTGAAAATGGCAGTACGCGCATTAATTGCTGACGCAAATTCTGTATTAGGCTATACGAAATCGACGGCTTATTTAAACGATCACCAAATTCCATCACCTAGATTCCTCAATGTAAATCAACGATAAGGGTTTATTTCATTATGATGACTATGGAATTCCATATCAATACAATGATGGTATTGCGGGTATTACTGATTGTTTTAGTCAACTTCTAGGAAACAACTATGTCGATGTCGCCAACCCTGATCAATATTGTTAGAAAATTTTTTGAGCATCTCGCACACAAACAGCCCAATCATGCGGGGGTTTGGCATTTGCTGGGTGAAGTTGAAGCAGTCTTTGGTTTTTGGGCCATGGTGCTGGTTACTTTCTTCTTCTTCTACAGCGGCAATCAAGCGACTATTCAATACCTTGAAAGTCTAAATTTCACAGAGCCTTTGTTTGTGTTTGTGATCATGGTGATTGCCGCAAGCAAACCAGTACTTGAATTTTGTTTACTCTTAGTCAATCGTGTAGCAGCGCTAATTCCAATTAAAAAATCGGTTTCCTTCTTTTGGGTCACCCTCTCACTAGTCCCTCTTTTGGGATCCTTCATTACAGAGCCTGCCGCAATGACTGTGGCTGCTTTACTACTCCGTGACTACTATTTCTCCAAAAAGATTTCGCCAAAATTGATGTATGGCGCACTTGGTGTTTTATTTGTTAATGTCTCGATTGGCGGCACCTTAACCCCCTATGCCGCTCCTCCAATCTTGATGGTTGCTGCCAAATGGAATTGGGATATTGTTTTCATGCTTCAAGAGTTTGGATGGCGATCCTCGTTAGCGGTTTTAGTGAACTCGACTATTTTGACAGTTCTATTCAAAAAAGAATTGGCAGGATTGACAACCAATCCGAATGAAAAACGACTGGATTCCATTCCC
>JBDLUB010000041.1:0-8238 GCA_039805525.1 Pseudomonadota bacterium
TCGATGAAATTGATATTGCTGGCCAAGAACGGCTGTTAAATTCTCATGTTCTCGTTATAGGTGCTGGTGGTTTAGGCTGTGCGTGCGCGCCCTATCTAGCCGCAGCTGGAATTGGAAAAATTACTCTGATTGACCATGATCATGTTGATCTCACAAATCTTCAGCGACAGATCATGCATCAAATGGATAGTATTGGCATGAGTAAAGTGGCATCAGGTAAGCGTTTTCTGAAAAACCTAAATCCCACCTGTCAGGTTCAGGCACTTGAAAAGAAGATTGATGAAACTTTACTTGAAGAGCTCATCCAAAATGTTGATGTAGTCGTTGACTGCACCGATAACTTTCTGACCCGACATTTAATTAATCGGGTGTGTGTAAACCATAAAAAAGTATTGGTCTCTGGAGCTGCATTACGCTTTGATGGCCAAGTGAGCGTATTTGATTTTCGCGATCCGAACTCGCCGTGCTATGCCTGCGTCTTTCCACCAGACCCTAATTATGTTGAAACCAACTGTGCCAGCATGGGAGTGTTTGCGCCTCTAGTGGGCATCATTGGAAGTATTCAGGCAGCGCAGACTCTGCAAGTCATTATTGGTTTTGGGAAGCCGCTAATTGGACGCTTGCTGATCTGGAATGCCTGCACAACCCAGGTCGATGAAATTAAACTCGCGCGCCAGCATGCTTGTCCAGTGTGCGGACCGGGCGCGCACTAATGAATTGAATTTAGTCGATTAAATAGAACGCTTTGCTCAACCGGCTCGTAAGCTGCTAATAACTCATCAATATGCATCTTCAACTTGCGGGTATCAGCCTGCATAATCTCGCGCTTAACCAGTAAGAGCTGACTAAAGTGCATCGAGAAATCGGTCAAACCCATCGCTAATAAGAGCTTTGTCAAGGCAGGATCACCCGCCATCTCACCGCATACTGCAATCGGTACATTGGCTCGGTTTGCCTCACGAATAATTCCGGCAATTAAATTGAGTACTGCCGGATTTAATGGGTCGTATAAATGAGCAACCGCATGATCGGCACGGTCAATCGCCAAGGTGTACTGAATTAAATCATTGGTACCAATCGATAAAAAATCAAAGTGCTTTGCAAAGAGCGGCATCATTAAGGCGGCGGCAGGAATCTCAATCATTGCCCCTACCTGTATATCCGGATTAAATGCTTTGCCCCGCTCTTGTAATTGCTGTTTAGCCTTTTCAATGAGCCGCAAACTTTCATGAATCTCCTGCGCATGCGCCAACATTGGCAATAACAGTCGAACTTGGCCATGCGCGGATGCTCGTAATATTGCGCGTAATTGAGTTAAAAATATCTCAGGCTCAGACAATGACCAACGAATAGCACGCAAACCCAGAGGGGATGTTCCAGTAGTACCAGTTTCAGCTCCCGCGACTGCTTTATCGGAGCCAATATCAATCGTACGAATATTCACTGGCAAGCCAAACATTGCCTCAACCGCACGCGTGTATTCCTGATATTGCTTCTCTTCATCCGGAAGACCATGCTCTTGATTCATAAATAAGAACTCGGACCGAAATAGTCCAATGCCAACCGCACCCAATTCCAAAGCATCCTTTGCATCTTCTGGCAACTCAATATTGGCAAACAACCCGATCTCGACGCCATCTTTCGTTCGGGTTGGACTGTACTTGAGCTCTTGTAGCTTTTCAGCCTCCATGCGTTTTTCAGCCTGAAGGCTTCGGTATTGAGCAAGAAGCATCTCATCGGGAGCAACCACCACAATACCGCGATCCCCATCAATCACGATCCAATCACCGTGCTCAATCATGTCACTGGCATGGCGTATACCAACGACTGCTGGTATTTCTAAGCTACGCGCCACAATTGCGGTGTGAGAGGTTTTGCCACCTAAATCGGTTACAAATCCACCCAGCGCATTCTCCTTAAACCGTAACATGTCATGAGGTGCAATATCATGCGCTACCACAATCGTGTCATCTTCAAAGTGTCCGGTAATTAGGCCCTCGCCACCAACTACGGTCTGACGATTTTGCGACTGCAATGACTTTAGCACTCGCTCAGCGACCTGGCGAATATCATTGCCGCGTTCCTTTAAATAGAGATCGTCCATTTCAGCAAACTGCTCAAGCAAATCATTGAGCTCGGTGGTCAGTGCCCAAGCAGCATTTAAGCGTTTTTGCCGAATCAAGGCTAAGGGCTTTTCTGCCAAGGTCGGGTCCGAGAGGATCAGCTGATGAACATCTAAAAATGCTGCCATCTCCTGGGGAGCATCTTTGGGTAAAGCGGCTTTAAGCGTATTGAGTTCTTGGCGCACACAATCAAATGCCTCGAGTAATTTATTCGCTTCGGCTTCTTCAGTTCCAGGCTCAATCAGGTAGTGACTAACTTCAAGAGCGGCTCTCGAAATTAAGACGGCTTTACCAATCGCAATGCCTTTAGAGACAGCAATACCGTGAAGAGCAAAGGTCATTCCTACTCACCCTCACCAAATCGATCTTGAATCAACTCACAAATTTTCTTTAGGGCTTCGTCTTCTTTCTCGCCAACGGTCTCAATCGTAACGGTACTGCCCATGCCAGCAGCAAGCATCATCACGCCCATAATACTTTTGGCATTAATGCGTCGGCCGTTCTTGCTCATAAAAACCTCGCACGGATATTCACTAGCGAGTTGTGATAATTTTGCAGATGCGCGTGCATGCAGACCAAGCTTATTAATGATTTCAATATCAAGTTTTGGCATCGCTCGTTCCTGCATTCTGATTCATGATTAGCTCAGCATCTGTCATTGAAGAGGGCGCTCCTAAACGAATAATGCCGTTTTGACCACCCTGCATGGCTTTAAGAGCCACCGATTCAACCCCGGTACCCCGATAAGAAATCGCCCGCATGAGCATTGGTAAGTTCACGCCAGCTAACACAATCACCTTGCATGAAAAAAGTCCAGATTTGGCAAGCCGAGTGGCAACATTCGCTGGGGTAGCTCCCATGACGTCCGTCAAGACCAATATGCCATATTCACTTTGGACCTGAGTGGCCGCTTCATAGACACGATCAAAACTAATCTTAGTATCTTCATGCGGGGGAATATCAATTGCAGCCATACGAACCGGCACCTTGCCATAGGTATGCTCAACAAAACCAAGCATGGATCCGGCAATTGGGGTGTGGGCAACAATTAGGATTCCTGGCACCTTAAATGAGCTCCTTTTCAAGCAATGTAAGCCATTTTTGAGCAATATCCAAATTAGTTTGTTGAGTGATTTCCACAAAACAGGTTGGGCTTGTCACATTAATCTCGGTCAAGTAGCCGCCGATCATGTCAAGGCCCACCAAGAACAAGCCGCGCTTAGCCAGAATAGGGGCTAAATGATTTGCAATTTCCTCTTCGCGTGCTGTCAAGGCCATCGCTAGACCTTTCCCACCAACGGCTAAGTTCCCACGAATCTCTGAGCCCTGAGGAATGCGCGCCAAAGCATAAGGCATGACCTCACCGCCAATGAGCAAAACGCGCTTGTCGCCCGAGGTAATTTCGGGCAAGTAACGCTGCGCCATCAGGGTGCGTGAACCGTTCTCACCCAACGTTTCAACAATGCTTGCTAAATTGAGGCCATCGGGCCCGACCCGAAATACGCCCATGCCTCCCATACCATCGAGCGGCTTAATCACGATATCGTGATGCAGCTGATGAAAATCGCGGATCGCATGAATATCGCGGGTTACTAAACTTGGTGGAATAAATTGCGGAAACTCCGTAATCGAGAGTTTTTCAGAATGATTGCGAACCGCGTCTGGCGAGTTAAATACCCGCGCCCCTTGCAAAACAGCAGCCGATAAGATCCAGGTACTCGTCAAATACTCCACCGTAAATGGCGGATCTTGGCGCATTAAGACCGCTGAAAAATATTCCAACGGATGCTCCTCAAAGGAACCTAGTGAATACCAATTCTCACTATCCAACAGTTCAATTGCTTGACAACGAGCTTTGGCCTTGCCTTGACCCCAAACCAAGTCATGGCTTTGGGTATACCAAATCGCATGCCCCGCAGCCTGTGCGGCACGCATCATGGCCAGAGTGCTATCTTTCTCGACCTTAAATGAATCGACTGGATCAGCAATAAATAAAAGCTTCATGGCCAGACTTAAGCGGCCTCGGCATCCGGATCGGTGCGCTCAAGCTCAAGCGATGCAGCTAGCAGAGCCAAACGTGCCACAACGCCATATAAGTAAAAACGGTTTGGTGCTGCGCTGCCTGGCTTTGCTTTCATATCGGGCATGGCGTTTTGCTCAAACGCGAGGGGCACAAAATGCATACCGGGGGCATTCAAATTCTCATCGGGTCCACGATCGGTATGAACCCGATAGAAACCCCCGACAACATAACGATCAATCATATAAACCACGGGTTCGGCCACCGCCTCATTGACCTTCTCAAAGGTATAGACACCCTCTTGAACAATCACATCGCTTACCTCAAGACCCTCTTTAACGACGCTCATCTTATTCCGATCGCGGCGATTTAAGTTCTTTAAGTCATTGGGATCGTGCGCAACCATCACGCCCATTCCGTACGTTCCAGCGTCAGGCTTGACAACTACATAGGGCTTATCTTTAATTCCGTACTCACGATATTTCTTGGCAGTCTTTTTAAGTACTTGATCAACGGCTGCGAGTAATTGTTCTTCACCCTTTTGCTCATGAAAATTTACCCCAGTGCAACGAGCGTAATATGGATTAATCATCCACGGATCAATATTGATTAATTTGGCAAATTTCTTGGCTAACTCTTCATACGCCTGAAAGTGATTGGACTTTCGACGAATCGGCCAACCCGCATGCAAGCCCGGTAATAAGTATTGCTCGTACACATTCTCGAGAATTGGCGGAATGCCAGCAGATAAATCATTGTTGAGCAAAATAGAGCAAGGATCAAAATCCTTCAGACCCAAACGAGTCTTGCGCAAACCTAAACGCGTTAGTGGCTCTAAAACTAATTTGCCACCCTCTGGCAACTCAATCGTGGTCGGTTTTTTAATATCATCCGACAGGGTACCCAAACGAACATTTAATCCAGCTTGACGCAAAATCGATGATAGGCAAGCAATATTCTGTAGATAGAAGGTATTGCGCGTATGCCGCTCCGGAATCAACAATAAATTTTTAGCCTCAGGGCAGATTTTCTCGATCGCCGCCATGGCGGCTTGAACTGCCAAAGGTAGCATTTCTGGAGATAGATTGTTAAACCCACCCGGAAATAAATTCGTATCAACTGGAGAAAGCTTAAATCCAGAATTACGCAGATCAACTGAGCAATAAAACGGCGGAGTATGCTCCTGCCATTCCAAGCGAAACCAGCGCTCAATCGTTGGGGTTGCTTCGAGGACTTTCGACTCGAGCTCTAAGAGGGGGCCACTTAAGGCGGTTATAAGATGCGGGACCATATCCGCATTGTAAGTTTTTTGAAAGAAAGACGCGGAATCTTGCGATTCCGCGCTTAAAAACTAGGCAACCAACCAGTGCCGCCTAGTGAGGGGTAAAAAATCACTAAAACACTATTACAAACCTAAATCAAGACTCGTATGCAGCCTCCCCATGGGAAGTGATATCGAGGCCCTCGCGCTCTTCCTCTTCTTTCACGCGTAATCCAAACACCATATCCGCGATCTTGAAGGCGATGAAGGCAACGACACCTGACCAGATCAGAGTAACGACAACTCCCTGAATTTGCACAATCACCTGGCTACCAATCGAGTATTCCGAAGCCACTGCGTTGGTTACATAATCCCAGATGCCGGCACCGCCCAAAGCAGGGTCAGCAAAAACACCCGTCAAGATCGCTCCAACAATACCGCCCACGCCATGAACACCGAATACATCGAGACTATCATCAGCACCTAGCATGCGCTTAAGCCCAGATACACCCCATAAGCAAAGAACGCCTGCGACAAAGCCAATGATGATGGCGCCCATAGGACCAACAAAACCTGCTGCGGGTGTAATTGCAACTAAGCCTGCAACGCAACCAGAAGCGGCGCCCAACATCGAGGGTTTGCCTTTGGTCATCCATTCAGCAATGGTCCAGCCAAGAACTGCAGCAGCGGTAGCAAACAATGTGGTAACCAAAGCAAGTACAGCGCTGCCATTGGCTTCAAGTGCGGATCCGGCATTAAAGCCAAACCAACCAAACCATAACAAGGATGCACCAACCATGGTGTAAACCAGATTGTGAGGCTTCATGGCTTCTTTACCGTAACCAACACGTTTACCCACCACATAGGAACCGACCAAGCCAGCAATCGCAGCATTAATGTGAACTACGGTACCTCCAGCAAAGTCCAGCATTCCTTTTTGCCATAACCAACCAGCACCAGCAGTTACTGCTTCTAGACTTGCGGCATCTTTGATTGCATCTGGACCAGCCCAGAACCAAACCATGTGCGCAATTGGCAGATAGCTAAACGTAAACCAGATAAGCATGAACAACAAGATTGCAGAGAACTTAGCGCGCTCAGCAAATGCACCGATGATCAGGCAGCAGGTGATACATGCAAAGGTTGCTTGGAATGCCATGAACGAGTACTCATGAATCACAATGCCTTTACTAAAGGTTGCCCCTGTACTGTCGGGAGTCATGCCCGACAAGAAGAGGCGATCTAAACCGCCAAAGAACGCATTTCCTTCTGTGAATGCAAAGCTGTATCCATAAATGGCCCATAACACTGCTACCAAAGAGAACACCACCATACATTGCATCAGAACTGACAAGACGTTCTTACTTCGTGTCAAGCCACCATAAAACAGTGCAAGGCCTGGCAATGTCATCAACATCACCAAAGCAGTAGCAACTGTTAACCAAACCGTATCGGCTTTATTTGGCGTTGGAGCAGGATCTGCTGACGGGGCAGCAGCTGGAGCCGCAGGAGCTGCGGCAGGCGCAGTCACTGCAGCTTTTTTATCATCGGCAGCATACGCTGGAGAAACTAGCGCACCTGTCGTTGTGGTCACTGCAAGCGCCATAGCGCCAGCAGCAACGAGACGTTTCATCCAATTCAACATGTTTAACCCCTTATAGTGCTGAGGTACCGGTTTCACCGGTACGAATACGAACGACATGTTCGATGGAAGAGACAAAAATCTTGCCATCACCAATCTTGCCCGTGCGTGCTGATTTCTCAATCGCCTCAATGGCGCGATCGAGAATGCCGTCTTCTACCGCAGCTTCAATGCGAACCTTGGGTAAAAAATCAACGACATACTCAGCTCCGCGATACAACTCGGTGTGACCCTTTTGTCGACCAAAGCCTTTCACCTCTGAAACGGTGATGCCTGAAACCCCAACTTCTGAGAGAGCCTCACGCACCTCGTCAAGCTTGAAAGGCTTGATGATTGCGGTAATCATTTTCATGCATATCTCCTAGATAGTGAGAGGGATTAGAAGGTTTTGGTGAGGGAAATCAAACCACCGGCTCGGCCAAGATTTTTTCCTTGGGGAGATTGGTATCCATAAACACCACCATTGATTGCAGCATTTGTACCAACATAGGCAATTGCAGCAGATAGGCCGCCTCCAAAATCTTTGGTAAAGCCGAGTTTCCAGTCTGTATATGAATACTGCGTATTATTTGATAAGGAGGCGCCCGGCGCTGTTCCGGCAATATATTGGTAACCAATATGTCCGTTTGCAGTAATACCCCAGATACCAGTGTCATAGTTAATAGTTAAATCAGGATAATAGGATCCTGAGCTATTCGCATTTCCAAAGGCATTGGTTACTGCATAAGAAAACTTAACAAATCCTGCAACAGGGCCTAGCGTAAAATTTTGCGCCGCATAAATTTCAGTTGTATTGGGATTAACGTAGGCTGCAACAATTCCCGAGGTAGGATAATAGTATTGTAAGACACCGATATCAGAAGCAAATCCTTTGGCGATTAATTCCTTTTTAAATCCACCGTAGAAATTCATTTCAATAGGCGCTGAAATACTCTGAGATGCACCAGATAGATTCAAACTACCTCCTGGTGAGTATGCGTCACTAATCCAACTAATAGATGAGTTCCAGTTACCAATGTAGAAACCGCTTTCGTGAGAGTAATCAAATCCGCCCTGAATAGCGGGTTTGAAATTCGACTGACTAATTCCGCGGAAACGGTAATCATTCACGATGGTGACGTTCGCTGTAATGGGGCTCGTCTCTGGAGCAGGTGCTGGTGCAGATTGGGCCATTGCGCCGCCTGCCAATGCA
>JBDLUB010000042.1:0-7926 GCA_039805525.1 Pseudomonadota bacterium
ATGTACTGGTGCCATAAACCATCAGCCTTGGCGTGTAGCGTAAGATGCCCCACTCAAAACCAGGCGGCTCTCGACGAGTTGAGGGAAGCCTTTTTAACCAATTCATCGTTTGATCTTAATCGATTACCCTTGAATTTTCACGCACGGGGCTCTATATTTCTTGTGCAGGATTTTTCCTGACTTTTAAATGATCAATAAAGGAGTCTCTATGTCAAATTCCAACCAAGCCAACGTACGCTACTCCATCGCCGATTGCAAAGCATCGCTGGATAAAAATAATCACCATAAGCGCTATAACCATAGTATTCGCGAGTGCGATCAATCGATTCGCGCTGAGAAGAAGTAAATTAAACCCAATAGCCCCAAGTTTGACCTTGGGGCTTTCTTCAGCATAATGGGTTATGGCAATTCGTCTAGAAACCATTAGTGCTGGGCTGGCAAAACCCCTGTGGATTCGTGACGGAGAGGACCTCCGTACGGTTACATCGGCCATTAACAAAACTCCCGTTAGCACCATCATTCAACCCCAGGCGGTTGCAGTCACAGCAACCGGCATCATTGGTGATGAGCAAGCCGACCCTCAAGTTCATGGTGGGACAGAAAAAGCCCTCTACATGTATCCACAGGAGCATTACCCCTTTTGGTCCTCGCTACTCTCTGAAGCCAAAGGTCAATCCCTCCATCTAGAGCATGGTTACCTTGGTGAAAACCTAACCATTAGTGGGCTTAATGAATACGATGTCTACGTTGGCGATCGCCTTCGTATTGGGGCTATTGAATGCGCGGTTACCAAATTACGTGAGCCCTGCTATAAGTTCACGGCGAAGACGGGAGTTGCGGCTGCGGCTAAAGCAATGATCCAAGGTGCTCGTAGCGGCTGGTATCTACGCGTCCTGCAGGGAGGACATATTCAGGCGGGTGATGCCATCACAATCATTCCTGGGCCTCGCCAATGCTCAATCGCCCAACAAAACCATGCATTGCTTCATCAGGGTGATTGAGTAATCCGTTTAACGAGTTTTAATGCGAAGGGTCCGATAGCGCCTGATATTGCATGGCGATTCTTTGCAAAGATCCGATACGCTAGATTCAAGATGGGTCTTAGAGTTTTTCTTGAAAATAGCCAAGCTAGGACGGGTAAATTAGCACGCCGATAGGCCTCTGCAAAGACAGGGACTCCGCGAATCGGGGCCTGCCCCTCAATTTGCCCAAGCATCTGATCAAGCGCAGCCTGGCAGGAAACTCCGACACGGTCTGGGTCGAATGCGCTGCTATTGACGTCAACAAATTGAAGCAATTGCTGTTGGTTGCGCGTTTGTAAATAAAGAATTTCAGCCTGACAGAGGGGACAGGCACCATCATAGAACAAGGTCAACGGTAATAGGGTTTGGCTCATACAATAGATTGAATGTAATTTCTATTGTCCTGTAAATGCGCATTTTTTACTTTCTTCCCCTAGTTCTTTTACTTTCGGCATGCGGCCAAGCTGACTACACCACCTGGAACTGCATTCCCGAGAATGACTCCAGCAAAAAGGTGGTCATGGTCTTGCAGCAATCAACCATGAAATTTGGCGATCGACAGTTACGCTTTTGTGGCAGTCTTGGGCTAGTCAGCTACTTTGATGAAAGCTGCAAGGTTGGCGATGTCAAGGCATCAATTGCGCAATTGATTCAAAGTGAATCACGCTTAGCTATTGGTAGAGAGCAGTACCGCTGCGAAAAGCTCTAGGTCTTAATCAGGGCGCTTAAGCAAGATCTGTGCAGTCATTTTTCCGGCAAACACCAAATCCATCTCCAGACCATCATTAGAGGACTTAATATCAACACCATCTTGACTGACTGGTTTAGTTTCTTGAACGGCGAGCAGCTTGTCTGGCCAAGAAAACTTCATGTTCGCGGTCATGGGCAAATAGCCATCAAAGAGTCGACGCATCAAAGGACCGGCATTGAGTTGGTAGAGGCCGTTACCAAGTGAGTCCAAGGCCTTTGATTGCAAATCAATGCAAATTGATCCGCCTTTTTGCACTTCACTGAGGGTTACTCGATTATCCTTGACTTCAGCCATCGCAATACCATCCATGGTCCGAACTTGAATATCCCGGATTCGATCTTTATTAAACAAAATAACTACTTTTCGAATCGGATCCAATTTTTTGTGACAAGTTTGTATTTGTACCAAGCCAGAGTCAAGACTAGCTTCTAAGATGGTTACCTTCGATTCATAGGTGTATGAATTCGGATCAGGCTTAGTTTTGAGAAACCGAATCTGCCCCTCACCAACCACATCCGCAAGACCGGCGGCGGTCACACTGATTGGGAAAATGAAAAGGCACACCGCTAAGTGTGTGCCCCATCGAGTCAAGGTTGATCGCATTCGATCAAGCCACAATTAATAGATCTTTTTACGCAAGCGCTCATCACGCTTATCGATCATCAGCTGCAAAAACCACTCGCCACGCTTCATCGGGGAACCCATCATGCTTTGTATTAAGGACTGAAAACATGTTGCAAAACTTTGGTTTTTCATGGTGGGACCTTTGCTCTTGATCAATAACAATTTGATTGTAGCTAGTTTTGGGGCAATTAGTACGAGCCAGACCCAGCCTGCCTCCTAGGTCATCGCGAGGCCTTGGCCGCTTCCAAAGTAGCCAATTGCTCTCGCCTCATGAAACCCCGAGCGATGGAGTAAATCCAGAACCTGGTCCTTAGCTTTCGGTGCGCAGGCAATCAGTAACCCACCACTGGTTTGTGGATCGGTCAATAAATGCTGTTGCCATGGTTGAGTATCTGAACTAAACGAAACCTCCCCGCCATAGGCCTGCCAATTTCGGGTGGAGGCGCCCGTATAGATATCTTCTTTAACAAACTCCACTGCCTCGGCAATTACTGGGATATCTCGCCAGCTCAAATTGGCTCTCAGGTTTGCCCCGCGACTCATCTCCAAAAGATGTCCTGCCAAGCCAAAGCCCGTAACATCCGTCAAGGCATGAACTTCTGGCATCTTCGAGAGCGCAATGCCAGGCTGATTCAGCTGAGTGGTATACGCAATCATTGACTCATATCCCTTTGCTGACAAACGCTCTTTCTTTAGAGCGGCACTCAAAATACCAACCCCCAAAGGTTTACTCAAAATAATCGCATCCCGTTCTTGTGCACCGCTGTTGCGCTTCAAATTGACCGGATCAACAATGCCAATCGCAACCAAGCCGTAGATAGGCTCAACTGTATCAATCGAATGACCACCAGCAATGGGGATACCTGCTGTTTGACATACTGACTCTCCACCCGCGATGATTTTCTGAATTACCTCGAGTGGGAGCACATTAATTGGCATGCCAAGTAATGCCAGTGCAAATATGGGCTGAGCACCCATCGCATAGATGTCTGAGATTGCATTGGTGGCAGCGATTCGACCAAAGTCAAAGGGATCATCGACAATCGGCATGAAGAAATCCGTGGTGGCCACAATCGCCTGATGATCATTAATTTGATAAACCGCTGCATCCTCATTATTTTCCGAGCCCGCTAATAAAGCAGATGGGATCATTTTGAGAGGTGAGGCTCGCAAGATATCACTCAAGACACCAGGCGCAATTTTGCAGCCGCATCCACCTCCGTGCGAGAGTGAGGTCAGGCGTCCGTTATATGCATTAGGGGTCATGGGTTTATGTTGCTTATTTTTGAAAAAGCTTCTTGATGGTGGTGACAGCATCCTTACCAAGTTGCTGAGCACTACCAGTCACGTCGCGCAAGGTATCAGTGGCGATGTTTAAATAGGTATTGACACTTTTAAGGGCTGCGCTCTTGATCACTGGAATAATGGCATCGATAATTTTTCCGACGGCTTCTTTGGTTCCTGCACCATCTTTACCAGTATCGATATTTGCGATCTGGATATTATCTAATTTGAGGTTAACGGTTGTGCCTAAGATTCGCATATCCTGATACAACAGATCCGCACCTTGAATATCAAATTGCTTAATTAGAATGCGCGGCTGCTTAGAATTACCAGTCTTATTAGCTTGGCTTTGACCCTCTTCCTTTTGGTTGGCTGCGCTATATTGCTTAGCATTATTTTGTAGAACCGACAAATTGTCAGAATCCTTCGTTTTGACATAGCGAACACTCGGCTGGTTTAAGAGCACGCGATCAATCACCACAGAATCTAATTTGGATTCCTTGGGATTAAGCACAATCTCAATGGTTCCCGCTTTAAAAGCATGAGCCCCCTCAAAACCGGGAGGGTTAGCAACCTCAAGATCACGAATCGTTGCTTGGGTTTGACGCAGACTAAGATTAACCTCGCCCACCGTTACTTTGGTGCCAAGGGATTGCGAAGCATAGTTCTCAATCGAGCGCTTGACATACCCATCCAATTTACTGGCGGTGTAGTACGCGACACCAATTGCGGTCGCTATTGCCAATACGATCAAGAGTGAAAGCATCTTCAGGATTTTCATTATCAGAATTTAGTCAGAATACAGTGAGTACCGAGTTATTTTGACATTTGTTTTAGTTTCATCAGCAAGATACTCAGAGCAAATAAGAAAGTTAAAGCATTGGTCACAATTAAGGGCCAACTCTCAATCACAATCCCGTAAATTAACCATAATGCCACTCCCAGGGTAAACATACTGTACATACCCACAGAGATGCCCGAGAGGTCTCTAGTTCGCCATGATTGAATGGCCTGAACCAGAAAAGAGAAGGTGGTCAGCAAAGCGGCTAAGTAGCCAATGATGTCAATATGAAACATCCTGGCATCTTAGCCGATTAAAAATTACTTAGCTGATGCGGCCGATCGCGCAACTCACAAATGATTTAGCGGTCGCAATTCCTTTATCAAGACCCGCAACAGACCCCTTTTCTGGGTAGCCCATACTGAGTAACTTATCAACAATTTGCTGGCGTAAACTTAGATCGGCATCCAGAATAACTGCTCTATTTGCATGATCGACCGTTACGGCCTGAACACCCGTAATCGCTTTTAAACCCTTCACGATGGTGTTCTCACAGCCCCCGCATTTTAGGTTCTCAATTTCAATCATTAGATTTCCCATAGGATCCTCCCGTTAGTTCTCTTAGTATGATCTTTTCTTTAGGTTTAGGTTTGATCTAGATCATTATTTTATGAGCTGACCTTAAGTTGGGCTGCCAGGTCAATAAAGTCTTTGGCATGGTAGGTGGTCCAGGGCTCGCGCCCAAGGTCTGCTCGTACTACCCTCGGTCCAAATTCAGCAGGCCGCTCAATGAAGGCCGTCTGCAAGCCACAAGCATGCGCGGCCTCCAAATCGTCTTTGTGGGCAGCAACTAGCATCACGTCCTGGGGCTCTAGATCAAAGGTTTTGCAAACACCCAGATAGGTTTGTGGATCGGGCTTGTAGTGCCGAAATACCTCGGCGGAGAGAATCAGATCCCATGGTAAACCGCCATTTTTTGCCATATTGGCAAGCAAACCTAAATTACCGTTTGACAGGGTAACGATCGTATAGTCTTGTTTTAACAGCGTTAAACCGCGCACCGTATCTGGCCATGGTTTTAACCTGTGCCATGCGAGATTGAGATGTTTCTTTTGGGCTTCGGTCAAATGATCGATTTTTTGATCCGTAAGGACTTGATCCAAAATCATCCGGTGCAGATCGTCTATCCGAGTCCACCCCAATTCCCCGCTGCGTACTCTAGCCATAGCGGGCTTATAACCCGATCGCCAAGCACTTGCAAACGCGATGGGGTCCACCTGGGGAATCAGTTGGGCAACCTCAGCTGCAATTGAGCCATGCCAATCGACCACGGTTCCAAATACATCAAAGGCTAATACGCTTGGTTTCATTTTTGGGTTTCGGGTTTAGGGTTCAGTTAGGATCATTCATAATAGACAAATCATATGTTTGTCCGATACATTTAGTTGTATTTACCTTGTAAAACTTATCATGCCAATTATTACCAATATTGAAGATTTGCGCGTTCTCCATCAAAAACGCACTCCAAAAATGTTCTACGACTATGCGGATTCAGGCTCCTGGACCGAGTCTACTTACCGAGCCAACGAATCGGATTTTCAGAAGATTAAGTTACGCCAACGGGTGGCTGTGAATATGCAAAATCGCACCACCAAGACAACCATGGTCGGCCAAGAGGTTGCAATGCCGGTTGCGCTAGCACCTACCGGCTTAACAGGAATGCAATACCCCGACGGGGAAATTTTGGCTGCACAAGCTGCTGAGAAATTTGGGGTCCCCTTCTGTTTATCGACCATGAGTATATGCTCCATCGAGGATGTGGCTGAGCGAACCACTAAACCATTCTGGTTCCAGCTCTATGTCATGAAAGATCGAGGTTTTATTGAGCGCCTGATTGAACGAGCCAAGGCAGCAAAATGTTCAGCCCTCGTGCTCACCTTGGACTTACAAATCTTAGGTCAGCGTCATAAAGACATTAAAAATGGCTTGAGCGCGCCGCCAAAACTCACCATTCCAAACATCATCAATATGATGACCAAACCACGTTGGTGCATGGGCATGCTACAAACACCACGTCGCACCTTTCGAAACATTGTGGGTCATGCGACTGGCGTAGGAAATATGTCGTCGCTATCTTCATGGACTGCCGAACAATTTGACCCAGGTCTCAATTGGGGAGATGTCGAGTGGATTAAGAAACACTGGGACGGCAAACTGATTATTAAGGGTATCTTGGATCCCGAGGACGCCCGTGCGGCCGTCGGATCAGGCGCCGATGCCATCGTGGTATCGAATCATGGAGGTCGACAGCTTGATGGAGCGATGTCTAGTATTCAGGCGCTGCCTCCAATTGTGGATGCGGTTGGCAAGAACATCGAGGTCTGGATGGATGGCGGTATTCGTTCGGGTCAGGATGTTCTTAAAGCCTGGGCTTTGGGTGCACGCGGTACGATGATTGGCCGCTCATTTCTTTATGGTCTTGGCGCCATGGGCGGCCCGGGCGTAACAAAATGTTTAGAGATTATTCATAAGGAACTGGATCTCACGATGGCGTTTACTGGCCATCGTGATATTCATAATGTCACCAACGATATTTTGGTGCCAGGTACCTACTAATTCACTTCTTGGCGTTTGGAAAAAATAATTGCTCACCACCTACTTTATAGGAGGCGATGGCATCTTGACCTTCTTTTGAAGTAATCCAGTCCACAAATGCCTGGCCTTCAGCTTTTTTGACATTGGGATGTTTAGTAGAACTCACCAGCATCACGCCATACTGATTAAAGAGCTTTGGATCGCCTTGCACCAAAATAACCAGATCACCGCGGTTCTTAAAGGTGAGCCAGGTTGCCCGGTCCGACAAGATATAAGCATTCATACCGGATGAGGTATTTAATGCAGGACCCATCCCGGAGCCAGTTTCTTTATACCAAGGCAGATTGGGAGAAACTGCAATATCTGCGCCCTTCCAGTAACGCAGCTCGGCTGCATGAGTGCCACTTTTATCACCGCGCGATACAAAAGTTGACTTACTGTCAGCGATTTTCTTAAGCGCTGCTTGAATATCCTTACCACCGGCGACTTTAGCTGGATCAGCCTTGGGGCCAATGAGAACAAAGTCGTTATACATCACCTCAATTCGTTTATCTGCAAACCCTTCAGCAACGAATTTCTCTTCAGCAACCTTATCGTGAACCATTACCACATCAGCATCACCGCGACGGCCAATATCGAGAGCTTGACCCGTGCCTACTGCAACCACCTTCACTTGAATCCCTGTCTTCTTCTCAAAAGGTGGCAGGATGTGGCCAAATAAACCCGATTGTTCGGTCGAGGTTGTTGAAGATAAGACGATGCTCTTTTGTGCATACGCAGCTGTGGATAGCAAGAAAGAGATGGTCATTATTGAAATGATGGAACGTAGATTTTTCATGATGATGAATGGTTGATTAAAAACGTTTTAT
>JBDLUB010000043.1:0-7835 GCA_039805525.1 Pseudomonadota bacterium
TTTGTGACCGCAGAAATTCTAGCCAGCCTGGAATATGCCACTGCTGTACTCAATGCGCCACTAATCATGGTGTTAGGGCACACCAGCTGTGGTGCCATCGGTGCGGCCATCAAGGCGGTAGAGACTGATCAAGACTTTCCGGGGCACATCCAGACACTAACAACCGCGCTGTCTCCTGCCGTCGAAGCAGCCATCAAACAGAAACACAAGAGCCTCGCGGATGCTGCAACTCGTGAGAATGTGCGTTTGAATGTCATGAAACTGAGGCAAGCCACGCCCATTCTGAGCAAACGCGTTCGTGAAGGTCAACTCATGGTGGTCGGGGGACTCTACGACATCAAGACCGGCCGCATTGAACTGATTCAATCCTGAATCCCTTAAAACAATCGCCCCAATCTACCAAGTGACGACTACCCCTGGCGCCGTAGAAGTATTCTTGAAGTCTTGGAGAGTTTATCAGGACATCATCTCGCACAATTACATGTTCCACCGGGAAATATCAGCAGCTGTTCGTTCTGCGTTGGCGAATTTTAAGCCCGAGATGCCCATACGAGTACTGGATTTAGGCTGCGGTGATGCCAGTATGACATTACCCTGGTTGGCTGAGAAACAGGTTTCCTCCTATACAGGTTGCGACTTGAGTCAACCCGCTTTGAATATCGCCCGCAACCAGCTGGAGGCGCTGAAAATACCCTTTCAGCTGATTTGCGAGGATATGATCCAGGTCGCGGCCGAACTACCTGATTCGAGTATTGACGTGGCATTTAGCAGCTACGCTATTCACCATCTGAACACTAATAACAAGCAACGGCTATTCGGTGATATCTCACGACTACTCAATTCTGGTGGCTGTCTGATACTGATCGATATCTTTCGTGAAGTTGCAGAGGACCGAGTGGCCTACATGCGCAACTACATGAGTTGTGTACGTGAGCGGTGGACAAACCTCTCATCAGAGTCTCTAGATCTGGTAATCAATCACGCAATGGAATATGACTTTCCTGAACATCCAGATTTTTATGCCCAACAATGCATCTCTCACGCATTCAATCCGGGACAGAGACTGGCTAAACATACCTGGCATGAAGCCTGGTCGTTCACAAAGCCAAAATAACCACTTCTTAAGCATTCCTCAAATGCTTTCAAACATCTGTGACGAGCGAGTGCCAACGCACAAAACTGCTTGAGGCACACATTGTTGATTAGTGTGACTAGGGGACTCAGAAAAATTTATAAGACCGTGCTTTTGGCGATCTAATAATTGTGAGCGCACTAAACCCAAGTCCTGGGGATGCATTTGGTAGTACTGGAAACAGTCGGAGTCAGTCCAGAGCGCTAATCGAAATAGGCATGCTGTACTAGGTTAAAAGGTATCTCGTTTTGTACAAATCCGACAAATTCTTAGTTTTTACAGTGTTACTGTCATGCAGCAAGTTTTGTGAACATTTGACGGCTAATATATGAGGAATGGCCTAAAATTTTGCAGATGTAGCCAAATAGTTTTATACATTGGATAGCGAATTATGGAATTGGAAAAACTCGGGGTGTTGGCCATAATCGACAATAACCCAGCTGGATTTGATGTTAGGGATTCGGAACAGTTCTCCCTAATCCAGGAGGAGTTTGCCAAACTTACCAATCCAAGCGCAAGCACGCCGCCAGATCCGGCCGTCATTGTAAAAAATGCTGCTGAGCTCTTGGCCAGTAAGGGCAAGGACATTACCGTTGCGGCGTATCTTGCAAACGGCTTGATGCGCCAGAATGGCCTCATAGGCCTGGCTCAGGGCTTAAGAATACTTGGGGATCTGATTGAGAATTATTGGGAAACGCTTTTTCCACCAATTGCCAGAATGCGTGGCCGTCGCAACAGCATTCAGTGGTTGGTTGATCAAACCAGCAAGCATCTTGAATCGACCACCTATGATCCTCAACCAATCTCTGTCTGTGATGATCTGAAAAATCAGATCCAACGGGTCGATGAACTGCTCAGTAGCCGGGACGATGAATCTCCCGGCCTATTTCGGTTGCTCAGCCTTGTACAGGCGATCCCCCTGTTAGCGGAACCTCAACCAACGATAGCTGAGCCCCCCCCTCCCGTATCGATTGTCGATCAAACGATATCAGTACAGGATAATCAAAGCCCAGCTCCACCCTCGGCAACTGTCACAGCACAATCCTCAAGCCTCGCACAAGTCACACCATTGAGTGTACCGGCCATAACTAACATAGACGATGCAGTTCAAGCTCTTGGTAGCTGCCAAAAGCACCTGATTGATATCGCCGATGCCATTCTTTCATCGGACGTCAGCAATCCGCTTGCTTTCAGGCTTGTCAGAACTAGCGCATGGCTAGATGTCTTTGAGCTACCACCGCACACAAACCTACAAACACTGATACCTCCGCCTAAATCACAAATCAAAGATATGCTCTCCGCAGCACAAGGTAGCCAGTCATGGCAAAGCCTTGTACAGATTTGTGAATCAAACGTTGCGGTATCGATTTTCTGGCTGGACCTTCATCGCCTTAGCGAACTCTCCCTGAGCAATATCGGCGCTTCTTGCGATGCGGCTCGAAATGAGATCAGAATCCAGGTCACCAGTTTGATGGCACGACTCCCTGAATTACCCACTCTAAAGTTTAACGATGGCACACCGTTTGCTGATAGCGAAACGCTTGAGTGGTTATCAGGTATCACTCAAGCTGCAAGCCAGAACTCGGCCCAAACATCACGAACTGCAGATGATGGTTTGGCACGTGAAATCTCAAAAGCACGCGGATTGATTCAAAATGGCGCCACAGAAAACGCGCTCGAACTTTTGGGCTCCTTTATGCGAAAAACGGCCTCAGCCCGCGTGAAGTTGCTTTGCCAAATCGAATTATGTGGAATCGTTTTGCAATCACAACCGGTCGTCAGCGCGGTACCTTATGCAGAATCCATTCTTGGGGCTCTTGAACAGCACCAACTGGTAGCCTGGGACCCTGAACTTAGTATATCTGCGCTCCGAACATGCTACAAAGCATACGCACGCACACCCTCACAGGCTGAATATGCCAATGAAATTCTCGCCAAATTGGCTGCGATAGATCCAGCGGCCGCGTATCAGGTGACGCGAGAAGTCAGTTGAAGCATTAGGCAGTCATTCTAAATAAAACGTAGTCTATTCGATCTCTCGGCTTCTTTTAACAATCAGCCCACCCATTCCCAGCATCGTCAGTCTGTTCAAATCTTTTGCAGCAGCCTCTCTAGAGCTGTATGGTCCAGCAAGCACTCTCTTGGCAGCCGACAAACTACCGTCCATCGACTCTAGCTGCATCTTTATACCCAGTTTAGAAAGCTGACCCTCCACAGCTCGTATGTTATTTACCGAGTTGTAGACTCCTACCTGAATGTAATAGCGTGTCTCTTCGATTTGCACCGGTGCTTTCGCGACTGGCGGCTTTTGAGGCTGCTTACGCACTGTTTTTCTTGGCTGCTTACTTCTAATCACTGGTTCGGCAGTCTTGGGCGTTCCGATTTCTGCCTTCATGACGGGTTGATTAAGCTTGGCAAGTGCCTCCTGAGCCTTGCTCTGGATCATCATGCTGACTGAAATAGGCGTTTCATCAGGACCACCCTGAGACCAGCATTGCCCGATTCTTTGCGGGACATGAACTCGCTTGCGCGCAAGCGCAGGCAGCATGCCGGCTGGAACTGCCGTATTGGACAGCTCACTGACGTTATCAGCTAACTGGAGCACGCCCTCTTGCCCGGACAAGTCATAACGTACTGATATGTACTGGATCCCCAGCGAATCAAGACGTGATTTGACTGACGGGAAATCCTGAGGAGTAAAACGTCGCTCGCCATCCTGGAATTCTTTTATGAATTCGACCAGACCGAGCGGGCCCGGATAACGCCTGCTTAATGTGATGTTGTCCACCTTAATCTGTAGACTGACATCACCACAGGTCTCTGGTGACCATGTAAGCGTATCTGTGGCTGCAATATTATAGTTATTGATTACAGTCTCGCCACTCGTACATTGCAACGTTAGTATCGCCGCATAGGGTTTCACTTTTGCACCTGGGTTTACGTTGAGCGGCCGCGAAACCAATGTCAGCTTGGCCGGTTTACCTTTGCTCACTTCGGCTCGTTGCTCGCGAACTATCTGCTCAACACGTCCTGCCATAGATTTATTCAGATACGGAAAGAAGTCCGAGGTAAACGGAAAACTAAACTCTTTGACTCGCACCGGCTGAAATCCATCTGCGCGTTGGGCAACAAATGGCTTTGCAGGGCCATCAAGGAATGCCCACACAGAGCCTTCGTTTCCATACAGCTGCTGACTAAGTTCCTTGGCTGTAATCGCCAGCTTTGTTTTTAAGAGGACACTCTTCTCCCACTCAGATTGAAGGGCGCAGGAAGCAGATTCCATGGTGTAACGCACCAACATCTGCACAGGCCCGGCAAGCAGATTCCAGACAACCTGATCTTCTGCATGATTGTAAATAGATGATTTGCGAAATTCGACAAAGCTCTCATAAGCCGCTAATACAGAAGACTCCTTGCTATCACCCGATTCATTAAATTTAAAGAATGCGGTCGATAGATCTAATGCCTTTGCGTCACCCTTGACAGCATCTGCTGCAGCAACATCAAAAGCTGCACGATAATTCCGGTATGTATCGATATTAGCCATCGTTTTTTTGATATCTGATGGCAACATATTCGTTCCGGATGATAGTGAATTACGAAGAGATTGCCCACCCACTTCATTCACGGCATCGATGAATGCCCAAAAGCGTCGAAGTGAATCCACACCAAATTTTTCCTTAACACGATGCTGGGTGACTTCCCGACTGAAGACAAGCCAATCAGGAAGCACATCCTTTTCGACTGCGCTGAATTCATCGTTCAAACGATCGATAAACCGTGCATAGGGCCCACTACTAGTATTAATTCTAGACAGCATGTCCCGCCATTGAGCCTCTGTTTGAAGAAGGCTTTCTCCTTGAGGAAACGACCATGCAAATGATTGCCACGCGTTTTTGCGTTCAGACCAGTACCATCTATCAAACTCTGCGCGTTTGATGCGGTATTCCTGTGAATCAGCAAATGCGGAACGAATCTCATCAAGCAAGTTGTGAATATGCAACTCCCCTGCTTTTGTATAGGCACCCCGAACCTTGACAGAGTCTGCATTAGATGCCTCTGGAAGCCAGAAATCTTTTAGGTAAAGGGGCTTCACACCATTTTGATTATCAGCCCAATCAAGAAGCCATTCATAGTTTTGATCGCTTAACAGAAAATCTCTTAACAGTTGACGACGTTCGTTAAGAATAACCCTCAATGAATCACTATTGCTTGGCGACCAGGACACATAAGCCGTAAACATCGAACTGTAATTACTTTGCAGATTTTGAGCCATCACTGACTTGAGCCTGATTGCTTCATCAACCGGCATCTGCGGCAGCTTTAGTAACTCTCTGTACGTTGCACCATTTACCCGAGCTTGAAGCAAATTGACATGGCGCACCAATAACACAACTGCGTCGGCCTTGCTGAGGGCATTGTTTCCGGCAAAGACATCGTGGTAAACCTCAACACGATTTCCTTGGGCATTAATGATTGCAGTGACTCGTTTGACAAAATCGGCCTTGATGTCTGCCTCAAGTTTGTTGACCTTGGGGCTAAAAACCAACCAACGAGTGCCCGGAGTCTCTTCATGACTGAGAAGGACGTCAATCACCTGCTTCATCCCAATGACAGCGACCGTCTGGTCATCCATGTCTTTTGAGTTCAGCACCTGTTCATCCGGATATGCTTTCTTGATCTCCGAAAATGCTGTTTTAATCTGGGCAAATGACACGAGAATGAAAAGTATTGCTGATATTACGAGGACACCCCAAGTTAGGAGTGCGATGTTTCTCGTTAGCGCACGCCACCGATTAACTAATATCGTATCCCGGTTAAGGTAGCGGTCTCTGGGCAATATCTTTTCGAAGAATGACTGTAGAAACGCGCCCGTCTGCGTACCCTTCTTAGCCATTTGCGTGGCTTGCTCATTCGCGCTCGAGAGATAAAAGCCTCTGAAAAGGGGCTGTTCCACATAGGTGTTGTAACCCAAGGCCGCTCGAACAAATATTTCCAGACCGATCTTTAATCGATCAAGCTCCGAGGGGAACGAAAGACTAGCAGGCTCTATCGCTTTGCCGCGCATGGCCAGTGCCATGCGAATCGACCTGACACGTTCGTCAATGCTTCGCCAACCGTGCTCAAGGAAAGTCAAATCGGCACCGGCACCATCGTCTTCATGCCCAAGGTATCCAAACCCCTGAGATGCGTCCTCCTCAGGCAGTGCCTCAACCCAATCAGAAAAACCCTTCAGCTGATCACACTTGGTCACCAGTACATACACCGGGAATCGGCTATCAAAAAGGCGGATCAGTTGATCAATTCGTTCGCGAACGGATCTGCCATAGGATTCGATTGGGGCGTGCTCATCACTCATGAGCTTATTTGCCTCAACTGTTAAAACCAGTCCGCTAATTCCTTCCCGGAAGCGCGAGGTGGCGAGCAAATCAAGTAGTTTTTCCCACTCGGCCTCATGACTAGAGCCCTTTTCTTGCCCAACATAGTATCCAGCAGTGTCAAGCAGGACTGAGTCGTTAAAAAACCACCATTCGATATTTTTTGTAGGGCGAATTGCTTTGTCGGGGTCAACGTTATGAATTAGCGTCGCGAGATTGGATCGTGTAATTGCTGTCGATTTCCCTGAACCTGTTTCACCGATTACCAGAAACCATGGGAGTGCATAAAGAGGGTTACCATACTTACGCAGTGTTGAACCCTTCAGGAGTTGAATACCCTCGCGCCATTTGTGAACTAATGACTCAATGGCGGACTTCTGGGTATCCGCGACCTGCAAATTATCAATCTCAGACTTTGCCAGTCTGGCACGCGACCTAGCGATGATCCAGAGGCGCCTTAGCAGCTTCGAGAGGAAATAAATTCCAATGATGCCCAGAAATAGCGGTATTGTTCCCCAAGCCGGCCAATCAAGAATCAAGACAATGACCCAACAGATCAGCAGCAAAAACACTAGCGCAACAGACCAAAGAATCGCAGTACCTAGTGACTTCATAGATGTGTCACCGTACGGAAGGAATCAACTGCGTTTTCCAGCGTGTGATTCAACGCGATCAGCATGATGATGATGATGATCACGGGCACACCAAGAATGAGTCCGTTTCGAATGGTCAACCACTTTTTCCATGGTGCCACATAGTTTGGCAAGGCCTCATCATCACGCTGATAGGCTTGCGGAAATAGCAAGCCCTCCAGTGGATCATTACCATGGGTGAGCGCTTGAAAAATTCGGTACTGTCTCAGCCTAATTTCCGCCAGATCCGATGCATCTGGTTGCGTGTTGTATTTGCCCATAAAGCCCAAGCAAAGACACATCAGAAAGACTTCGCGAACTTGCACATCTCTCTCATCGAGATCTTCTAACCGCTCAAAGAACTCTACCCCGGCAAGCGTCGTTCTGAAGTACATACGTTGTAGTAGAAAATCTTGCCAGGCGTCGGAGCCTTCCCACTGATGGGTCAGCGAGACACGCTCATCGATCCATGCCAGTACTGGAAACAACGCATCATTGAACGTGTCCATCGACACCCCGGTATTGATCACGGCACTTCGTGCCTCCGCAATCATATTATTGATTTTTTTATTTGTGTAATTATTATATATTTATAATTTGGAATATATGCATAAAATTTAATTAACTCCCCCATTTGAAGTATGTTTATTTATGCCAACCAAAGGAGGCGGGGTGATGGTGTCCACTACGGAT
>JBDLUB010000044.1:0-7779 GCA_039805525.1 Pseudomonadota bacterium
GTGGGGACGAATACCGCCCGTAAACAAACTATTTCGGTTCATGAGTAAATGGTGAGCCGTAATCGTTGCAGCTAGAGTATTCTTGCCATCGGTATTGGCATCACGTACATAGTGGGCCGCTTGCTTAGTTGTAATATGCTCAAACACGATACGTAGTTCTGGGAAATGCTTTCGAATAGGGTCCAAGATACGATCAATAAAGACCGCTTCACGGTCAAAGATATCAATCGCTTGCTCGGTAACCTCACCATGAATCAGTAAGGGAACCGAATAGCGCTGCATGGCCTCTAAAGCGGGGTATGCTTTTTTAATATCTGTGACACCGCCATCGCTATTCGTTGTCGCGCCCGCGGGGTATAGCTTAAATCCAATAATACCGTTCTCGCTAGCTTTTTTGACCTCGTTCGCTGAGGTATTGTCTGTGAGATATAAGGTCATGAGCGGGGAGAAATGACTAATTCCCAGTTGTTTTAATGCCTTCTGAATCCGAGCCTCATAGGCTTTGGCTAGATCAACCGTGGTAACCGGTGGTTTCAGATTGGGCATGATGATTGCGCGCCCAAATTGAGCTGCGGTATGCACCAAGACATCATTTAGGACAGCGCCATCTCGAACATGTAAATGCCAATCGTCTGGGCGCGTGATGGTAAGCGTTCTGTTCATGGTCAGTCGATCAAAATCATCCGAAAATCATTCACATTGGTTAAGGTTGGACCTGTATGAACTAGGGCATTGAGTTCAGCAAAGAAGCCGTAACAATCATGCAATTGTTGAAAGCGACTAGCGCGCAAGTCTTTCTCTTGTGCTTGTAGCCGTACTTCAGGAGTAAACCAAGCACCTGCATTTTTTTCACTGCCATCAATGCCATCAGTATCGGCAGCAATAGCGGATAGCGTTTTTAAATCAGCGGTTGCAGCAAACAAGGAAAGCAGAAACTCTGAGCAGCGACCGCCGCGCCCTTGAGTTCCAGGAGGTAAAGTAACTGTGCACTCCCCACCAGAAATCAGCGCCACGGGGAGCTTCGCCCAACTGGAATGACAGGCTATCTCGCGAGCAATACCTGCGTGTACAAGACCAACGTCTTTAGCTTCACCGGTAATCGTATCCCCCAGAATAATGGCAGTGTATCCAAGACCTTTGCAATATTGCGCTGCAGCCTCAAGACTGCGATGTGCAGTTGCAATTACATGATTACGTAGGGGATAGCGATGTTGATCAATATCCGCTTGCTTTAATGTTTCTGGGATCTCACCCGCTAATCCTTTTTGCAAATGGGCCAATACCGATCCTGGAATACTTCCTTCATCCAAATGGTATTTCGCGAAAATCTGTATTGCATCAGCATAACTTGAATAATCAGCTGCACATGGCCCACTTGCAATGTCCGCCGGATGATCGCCAGTCACATCCGAAATGAGCAAAGCCTCGACTTGAGCACCCCTCGAAAGAGCGGCGCGTGCCAAATTACCACCCAATATGGCCGATAAATGTTTGCGGACAATATTCATTTCTTCAATCGGCGCACCACTATTGAGTAAAGCTTCGGTGGTCTTGCGCATATCATCGATTGTGATTCCTGGCTGCGGCAAGGTTAATAAACTCGAACCGCCACCAGAAACAAGCGCGATCAGAGTATCCCCAGCTTGTAAGGTACTAACCAAGCGTAATACTTCCGCAGCACCATCCATTCCAGCCTGATCGGGTACCGGATGGCCGGCTTCAACGATCTTAATCTGTTGCGTTGGCGATGCATGGCCATAACGAGTGACTACTAAACCATCAATTGATGCATTTGGCCAATGGGTTTTAGCATAGCTCTCTAGAGCACTTGCCATCGCAGCACTTGCTTTACCTGCGCCAACCACGAGACAGCGGCCTTGCGGCACATTACCCTCTGGAAAAATTTTGGCAAGATACTCTGGAACGATTTTTTTAGGATCGGCAACAGCTAGTGCCGCCGCAAACGCACCCTCCAAATGTAGCTGACGACTTGAGGAAGACTGTGTGGTTTGCATACGCCCATTTTAAGCCTAATTATCAATCGCTTGATCAGGGTCAATCGGTGCGTTTTCTTGAAGTTGCCACATGGAAGCGTAGCGGCCATTAAACTCTAAAAGCTCATAATGCGTACCGCGCTCAATGATTTGCCCGTGTTCCATCACTAGGATTTGGTCAGCATGTACTACAGTTGACAATCGATGGGCAATGATTAAGGTGGTCCGATTTTTTGCCAAATTAAACAATTCTTCCTGAAAGGCCCGCTCGGTCTTTGAATCAAGCGCCGAAGTGGCTTCATCAAAAATCAATAGAGCAGGCTTCTTTAAGAGGGTGCGTGCGATCGCAACCCGTTGTTTTTCACCACCAGAAAGCTTGAGACCACGCTCGCCAACGGGGGTATCGTACCCCTCTGGCAGATGTTCAATAAACTGGCTCATCTGTGCAGCACGCGCTGCTTCCACAATCGCTTCGCGACTTGCCTGCGGGCTTCCATAGGCAATGTTGTAAGCAATCGTGTCATTGAACAAGACAGTGTCTTGAGGAACAATACCAATCACTTTGCGCAGGCTGGCTTGCTCCACATCTTGAATATTTTGGCCATCCAATAGGATCGCACCAGCTTGCACATCGTAGAAGCGAAAGAGCAGTCTCGCTAAGGTACTTTTACCAGCCCCACTTTGCCCAACTACAGCGGTAATCGTTCCGGCTGGAATCGTAAAACTCAAATCCTTCAAAATCTCACGCTTCTCGTTATACGAAAAATAGACATGCTCAAACCGAACCTCGGGACCCTTAGCAAAATCTCGGATAAGCAAAGGCTTGGCATCTTTAGAGTCTTTAATTTCTTGGTCTTCATTCAAAAGCGTAAACATGTGATCCATATCGGTGATCGACTGCTTCATTTCACGATAAATAACCCCCAAGAAATTTAAGGGGATATATAACTGAATCATTAGCGTATTCACTAGTACTAAATCACCTAAGGTCATCGATCCATCGACCACACCCTGAGTAGCTCGCCATAGAATTAAAACCAAGCCAATCGCAATAATCGCCTGCTGACCTAGATTCAGAATCGCTAAGGATTGTTGAGAGAGGATCGCAGCAGACTGATAATGCTTGAGATTTTCATCGTATCGACGCGCCTCAAAATACTCATTTCCGAAATACTTAACGGTTTCAAAGTTAATCAAGGAATCAATCGCGCGTTGATTGGCTTTTGAATCCATTTCATTCATGGTTCGCCGATAATGAGTCCGCCATTCGGTAACTTTGATCGTATAAAAAATATAGACCACCAACGCAACAAAAGTAATAATGGCAAACCAAATATCGTAGTTGTAGGCGAAATATGCCAACACTAAAGCGAATTCAATCATGGTTGGCAAAATACTGTAGAGCGAGAATGAGACCAGAGTTTGAATACCGCGTGTGCCACGTTCAATATCGCGACTCACTACGCCAGTCTGGCGACCCAAATGAAACTGCAAACTCAAGGCATGCAAATGCTCAAATACTTGTAACGCAATCTTGCGAACAGCGCTTTGGGTCACTTTTGCAAAAAGTAATTCACGTAACTCGGAAAATAGTGACGCAAGTAAGCGCAATGCGCCGTACCCCACAATCAGGCCCGCAGGAACGATTAAATAACTTTGCAAAGAACCGGGTTTGATGTTCATGGCATCAATCAGGTCTTTCAAAACAATCGGGACGCCCAAGTTAGCAAATTTGGCGGCCACTAAGCACAACATGGCAAAGAGAACTCGAAAGCGATGCTCAAATAGATATGGCAGAAGGTCTTTAATGACTTGCCAATCCGAACGATTAGCGGCTCGCTTGATGGGCAGTATGCCGCCTGATGGCTGGTTCTGAGCGCCTCTCATCGTGTCAACTTAGAGGGGTCGTTATAAAACTGCAAAATAGCATCTCGATTGGTGTGAGAAAAACACTTTTGTGCAGCCTCTTGGTAAGGCAGCCAAACATACTGCAGATGCTCCCGAGGCGCTAACCGAATCGTAGTATTTACGGGAACCTCTAGAGCAAACCAGTGCTCCGTATTGCGCTCAACCCCCGGGGGGTAGCGATGACGCCAATCCGGATAAATCTCGTATTGCACAGCACGATGAAGATTTTGCAGAGCACCCAAAGGTAAAACTTGGACGTTGATACCGGTCTCTTCGGCCACCTCTCGAATTGCAGCGCTCTCGAATGGCTCATCGATAAAATCAAGACTGCCAGTGACCGATTGCCAAAATCCTGGCCGATCTGCCCGCTCGAGCAGGAGGACTTCCCGATTTCTATTGTGAATAAGGACTAAAACCGAAATCGGGATTTTCAAATCAACCCACCGGACTGGTATTGCGTAACCGGATATGTAGTTCACGCAATTGACGCTCATCGACAGGACTTGGGGCTTGCGTCAACAAGCATTGTGCGCGCTGAGTCTTGGGGAAGGCAATCACATCGCGAATTGACTCTGCACCCGTCATCATGGTCACAATACGATCTAATCCAAAAGCAATCCCTCCGTGGGGAGGTGCGCCGTATTGCAGAGCGTCCAATAAGAAACCAAATTTTGCTTTTGCTTCGTCTGGTCCAATCTTCAGGGCACGAAATACCTGACTTTGGACAACCTCTTGATGAATACGAACCGATCCACCCCCGATCTCACTACCATTCAATACCATGTCATAGGCTTTTGCCAGGCATTTACCGGGATCGGTTTCCAATAACTTCAAATGCTCATCTTTAGGGCTGGTGAAGGGATGATGGCAAGCAACCCAACGGGCATCATCTTCATCGTAATCAAACATTGGGAAATCAACTACCCATAATGGCTTCCAACCTTCTGTAAAGAGTCCCTGTTTCTTACCCCAATCGGAATGACCAATTCGCAGGCGAAGATTTCCAATCGCATCATTAACGATCTTGGTTTTGTCTGCACCAAAGAAAATCAGGTCGCCATCTTTTGCTTTGGTTCTCTCCAAAATTCCAGCGATTGCAGCATCGTGTAGATTTTTTACAATCGGCGACTGCAATCCATTGCGTCCTTCTGCAACTGAATTAACCTTAATCCATGCCAAACCCTTAGCACCATAGATCGATACAAATTGTGTGTAATCATCAATTTCGCTACGGCTAATTTCTGCTCCACCAGGAACGCATAAGGCCACAACTCGACCACCCTCTTGATTAGCGGGCCCCGAAAATACTTTGAAATCCACATCGCGCATCAAATCAGTTAACTCAGTAAATTCCATCGCGACCCGTAAATCGGGTTTATCAGAACCATAACGCGCCATTCCTTCTGAATAAGGCATGATTGGGAATGGGTTGGGTAGCTCCACCTTCATCACAGTTTTAAAAATATGTCGCATCATATTTTCAAAGAGAGAACGGATCTCAAGCTCATCTAAAAATGCGGTTTCACAATCAATTTGCGTAAATTCGGGTTGGCGATCAGCCCGTAAATCTTCATCACGAAAGCATTTCGTAATTTGGTAGTAACGATCAAAACCAGCCACCATCAATAATTGCTTAAATAGTTGTGGGGATTGGGGCAAAGCAAAGAATTGACCGTCGTGAACGCGTGACGGCACCAAATAATCGCGTGCGCCCTCAGGGGTACTCTTCGTGAGCATTGGCGTTTCAATGTCAATAAATCCGGCTGCATCCAAATAACGTCTGGTTTCCATGGCTACCTGATAACGCAGACGCAAATTCTTCTGCATTTGCGGACGACGTAAATCCAAGACCCGATGAGTCAAGCGGGTCGTTTCAGAGAGGTTGTCATCATCAAGCTGAAATGGTGGGGTTACCGATGCATTTAATACATGCAGGTCGTGGCAGAGAACCTCAACCTTGCCGCTGACTAAGTCTGGGTTTTCAGTTCCAGCCGGTCTTGCGCGAACCAAGCCTTTAATTTGAATACAGTATTCGTTACGGACCTCTTCGGCCTGTTTAAACATTTCGGGGCGGTCTGGATCGCAAACCACTTGCACAAAGCCCTCTCGATCACGTAGGTCGATAAAAATGACGCCGCCATGATCGCGCCGGCGATTGACCCAACCAGCGAGAGTAATTTCTTGACCGATTAAAGAATCTGTAACCTGACCACAGGTATGACTACGCATCGACATAAGTATTCCTAATGAGGTTGATTGGGGGTCTTGGGTTGAGCGATTCGAGGTGCCACCGAACCCATCGACACAATATGCTTAAGCGCTTCTTGAACGCTCATATCCAGCTCGATCACATTGGCACGCGGCACGATCATAAAAAAGCCGGAGGTTGGATTCGGTGTGGTAGGCAAAAAAACATTGACATATTCACCGCCCAATTTACTGTTCACTTCAGGCGCAGCGGTACCCGTTTGGAAAGCGATTACCCATGACTCAAGATGTGGATAACGAATCAACAGAGCCTTGCGAAACGATTGGTTGTTTCCAGAAAATAAGGTGGAGGAAACCTGTTTCACGCTCGAATAGATCGAGCGCACAATTGGGATGCGAGTCACAGTTCGATCCCAGAGCTTGAGCCACCATTGACCCGCAAAATTAATCGCAAGGAAGCCCGTAAATCCAATTACCCCCAATACGATCAGAATCCCAAGTCCCGGGATTTCACGGAAATGCCGTAATTCTCCTGTAAATTGACCAGGCGAAAGCGTAATGATGGCCGACATTACCCAGCCAAAAATTTGATCGATGACACCCAGTCCCCATGTGATCACCCAAATCGTGACCGCCATCGGAATCCAAACCAGAATGCCAGCAATAAAGTATTTTTTCATGAGAATTTGTGCCTAACCCATTATTTTAGCGAGTTAAGGCCAATTCAGGCGAATTTGGCTTAAATCGAATGGATTCGGACCAAAACCAAAAGAGCACCCACTAAGAAGCCGCTCAAGAATAAAGCGATCCCAAGCCATTGGCGCCGTTTACGTCGCTCATCAATTAATAGCTGTTTTAGCAAATCAAACTCGGGGCGCTGCTCTTTGCGATGAACCTGTTCCAGGTTTTCAGCGATGAGACGAGGCAGGGCTGGGAAAATCTTGGCCCAGTTTGGAGCTTCTTTCTTTAGTCCATCAATCAGACCTCTCAAACCAAGCTGCTGACTGACCCAGCGCTCCAAAATGGGTTTTGCTGTTTTCCAAAGATCGAGGTCAGGATCCAATTGACGACCTAAGCCCTCCACATTTAACAGCGTCTTTTGTAATAAAGTAAGTTGGGGCTGAATCTCAACTTTAAAGCGACGCGATGTTTGAAAGAGTCGCATCAACACAATACCCAATGAAATGTCTTTTAGTGGTCGATCAAAGTAAGGCTCGCAAACAGTTCGAACGGCACCCTCGAGCTCCTCTAATCGAGTATTCGCCGGAACCCAACCCGATTCAATATGCAACTCGGCAACACGCCGATAATCGCGATTAAAGAATGCCAAGAAATTCTGGGCTAAATAATTCTTATCAAACTCGCTCAAATTTCCAACAATCCCAAAGTCGAGGGAGATATATCGACCAAAGGTGTTTGGATCCAAACTGACTAAGATATTTCCTGGGTGCATGTCCGCATGAAAGAAGCCATACTCAAATACTTGAGTAAAAAAGATCTCAACCCCATCGATAGCCAACTTCTTAAAATCAACTCCAGCAGCGCGCAACTCGTGAGTTTTGCCAATTGAGACGCCATACATCCTCTCCATCACAATCACATTGGTGTGACATAAATCCCAAATCATTTCAGGAATCATGAGTTTGTCGGAGTCTGCAAAATTACGGCG
>JBDLUB010000045.1:0-7661 GCA_039805525.1 Pseudomonadota bacterium
GACCCGTTTGCTGGCACATCAATCACTTTCACCTCACGCATTTTCATGACGTTGCCATCCATCGCCATGGTGTGCAACTGCATCTCACCAGCAACCGGAGAGCTCGCTGCAATCAATTGGTCTGCAGCCCCTTTGTTTTCAATCTTCATAAATCCGCCTGCGGCTTTTTGCCCAGGGGCCGTCGCGCGTGCGTAAGGATGCTCGATCTTGAGCTGGCCAATTCGATACTCCGGGTTCTTCATATCGTTATGCGCCAAAGTGGAACCTGAAAACGCGATCAGAGCACTTGCTATCACTGCTTGTAAAAAGTTGATGTTCATATAAATCCTTTCTGTAATATTTACCATGTCATTGTTTTGGTGCCATCTTTAAATAAGGCGTCACCGGTTACTTTGGGAGAGCCCATCTTGACACCTGGCAATAGGTCGTTTGGGGTCAATCCATAATGCTTTAAACACAAGGGGCACATGATCACATTACCCCCTTTTGCAATGATCTCTTGGAGCATTTTTTGCTGATCAGCATACTTGTCTGCACCTGATTTAACGCCAACGAGTACACCTTGATCGCTCAGAAAAACGCTTATAGGATGGCCGTTTTCATTGTGATGCTTACCAAAATTTAGCGCCATCGTGACCCGGTGTGGTTCACCACTGGTGAGGCTAATAAAAAGTGGGTCATTCGGTCCCGCAAACGCTGACAAACTAAATACCGCCAGGACCACAGCCAACCATGACCGCATGGTTTGAATCTTCATGCTTTAACTCCCATGAATAAGGTCGCATTCGGGGCAACAAAGCCCCGCCATTGAATTTAAATGCGAGTATTCTGAGGTGGCCCCTGAGAGGGAAGCTTGATCCAGGCAAAGGGCGTTTTTGAAGAACCCAAATCACGCTTGGTGATCAAGGTAGATGCTGCCGGTGCTGCAAAGTGAAGGTTCGTTAAGAGACTTGGCAGAACTGCAGACTGTGCAACGCAATAGGGGCAATCCATCGACGCCAAGAGCGGTTCGCTGGTTTCTAAATCAATGACTTGTTTGGTGGGGCTATCGGCTACGCATACTTCCATCATCACCAAATGATTGGCGGGGTCCCCAAAGGCCTGAGCAAGCGTAGGCATCAAGACGCCCCACGTAAATGCGAGCACGGTCAACCAATGGGTTAATTTTCGATGGAAAAAAGACATAGCAATATTTTATCCAGAATACGCAGGGATAAAAAAAGGGGCTTACGCCCCTTTTCTTATGCGAATAACAATTCTTACGCCTTCTTCTGCTTCAGCTTTGAAATCAGCGGCCAGAAGAGCATGATCAATGCAAGGGCTGTAATCGTACCAACCAAATAGTTGGAGAAGAAGATTCCCAAGCTACCTTGTGATACCAGCATCGCCTGACGGAACGAATCTTCAGCACGGTCGCCCAAGACCAAGGCGAGAACCATCGGCGCCATTGGGTAATCCAACTTCTTGAAGAGGTAGCCGAGTACTCCAAATCCAAGCATTAACCAAACATCGAACATCGCGTTGTTCACAGTAAATGCGCCCACCGCACAAATAACGATGATGACTGGTGCAATGATTGAGAATGGGATTCTCAAGATTGAGGCAAAGATCGGTACGCAGGTCAAGACCACAAACAGACCGGCAATATTGCCCAAATACATACTTGCAATTAAGCCCCAAACAAAGTCTGGCTTCTCAACGAACAAGAGTGGTCCAGGTTGTAAACCCCAGATCAACAGACCGCCCAAGAGAACTGCGGCAGTTGGAGAACCCGGAATACCTAGAGAGAGCATGGGCAGCAAGGCTGCAGTACCAGCAGCGTGAGCAGCGGTTTCGGGAGCAACAATCCCCTCCATCTCGCCCTTACCAAAATTAGATTTGTTTTTGGCCATTTGCTTAGCAACGCCATAGCTCATGAATGAGGCAGGGGTTGCGCCGCCAGGGGTAATACCCATCCAGCAACCAATCAAGCAGCTCCGAATCGAGGTCGCCCAATACTTCGGTAACTGTGCCCAGGTTTCCAGAACAACCTTCGCCTTAATCTTAGCGCTCTTGCCTGAAAACTTAAGGCCCTCTTCCATGGATTGCAAGATCTCACCGATACCAAACAGGCCGATCACCGCAATCAAGAAATCAAAGCCGCGCATTAACTCTGAGGAACCAAAGGTTAAGCGCAATTGACCTGTCACGGTATCCATTCCGACTGCGGCCAAAGCAAAGCCGAGCATCATGGCAGAGAGAACTTTAAAGGGAGATCCTTTGTTCATCCCCACAAAGCTACAGAATGTGAGCAAGTAAACCGCAAAAAACTCCGGAGGACCAAACTGTAAGGCAAATTTAGCAACCAGAGGGGCTAGGAAGGTAATCACCACGACCGCAAAAACGGCACCAATACATGATGATGTGAAAGCAGCAGTAAGGGCTTCACCAGCTTTACCATTTTGAGCCATCGGATAGCCATCAAATGTAGTGGCCACTGACCAGGGCTCGCCTGGAATATTAAATAAGATCGAGGTGATCGCGCCACCAAACAGAGCGCCCCAGTAAATACTGGAAAGCATGATGATGGCTGAGGTTGGCGACATCGTGAAGGTCAGAGGCAACAAAATTGCAATACCGTTAGCCCCGCCAAGACCGGGTAATACACCAATAATCACTCCAAGCACAACTCCAATCAACATCAGCATGATGTTGTAGGGTGACAATGCGACAGCAAAGCCTCCAAATAGCGCGTTAATTTCTTCCACGTTTGCTCCTTTTATTCAGTCTTGTAGGTGGATGCCTTGCTTACTTCAAACCAATAATCGCCAATGGGTTGAACAACGAACCATGTGGCAACGGAATTTGAAACCAATATTCAAACATCATGTAGAGGACAATGCTGACACCAAGTCCAACAGCCAGAGCCTTCCAAACCGCATATTTTCCAAGCCAGACCATGAAAAAAGTGATGTAAATCACTCCAGCAACGTATATACCGATCAGTTGTACGCCCAAAACAAATAAAGCTGCAGGAATCAGAACGGCCATCACTTGGCGAAAGGGCTCTTTCTCAACAAACGATTCCTCAGACAATTCCTTTGCACGAATCGACTGGATGAGGGTTACGGAGCTACAAACCAAAATAATCAAGCTCAGGTAGAAAGGAAAGTATCCCGATTCTGGGCCATCGCTACCCCACTTCGCTCCAAGCTTTAAGCTGCCCACCATTACTACAACACCCACAATGATGAACATGAGTGCGGTGACGATTTCCATCGTCCGCACGCTAACTACTGAGTCATGGTTTGAATTCTCTGACATTCTTTACTCTTCTCTTAATCGATTACTAAAAAAATAAGACCTCACCATGAGGTCTTATTTCGTTGCCAATAATTACTTCGCTGTAAATCCAGCTTCTTTCATCAACTGAGCATGGGTCGCATCTGCCTTCTCGAGCCAGTTTGTAAACTCTTTACCGGTCATGAAGGTTTGATTGAATGCGCCATCAGCCATAAACTTCTTCCACTCGGCGGTCTCACGAACTTTCTTGAACAGGTCAACATAGAAGTCCACTTGAGCCTGAGTTACTCCAGGCGGCATGAAAATGCCACGTAACATCAGATAGTCGGTGTTTACACCCACTTCACGGCAGGTGGGAACATCGTTCCACGACATGGTTGGAGTAATCTTTTCTTTATAAGGCATACGCTGCGTATCAAATACGCACTGGGCAGTTAAAGTACCAGCACGCCACTGAGCAACCGCCTCAATTGGATTATTGACTGTGGAGTCAACGTGATTACCCACCAACTGCACCGCTACAGCACCGCCACCAGCAAATGGAACATAAGTAAACTTTGTACCAGTTGCTTTTTCAAGTGCTACGGTGATGATTTGGTCTTCTTGCTTCGAACCCGTACCGCCCATTTTGAACTTTCCAGGTCCTGCAGCTTTAGCCGCATCAATGTAGTCTTTAGCAGACTTATAACCTTTGCCGGTATTGGTCCACAACACGAATTGATCGAGCGCCAACATCGCAACTGGGGTCATGTCTTGCCATTTGAATGGAACACCAGTTGCGCGTGGGGTTGTAAACAGATTCGACAAGGTAATAATGATCTTGTGGGGATCGCCTTTGGCTTCCTTGATCGCTAAATAACCTTCAGCACCCGCACCAGCACCCTTGTTCACGGGGATCATGGATTGCTTCATCAGATTATTTTTCGAAATAATGCCTTGAATCATCCGCGCCATTTGATCAGCGCCACCGCCAGGACCAGCGGAAATAATGAATTCAACGGGTTTTGTTGGCTCCCACTTAGCCTGAGCTTGAGCGGTGGTAGTCGCAGCAAAACCAGCTACCAACGCAACGCTCAACAACGTGGATTTGAATTTCAAACGCATGGATGCTCCTCCAAAAAATATTCAAAGTTATTAATTTTGTTATGCAGCAACTTTGATGGCTAATTCTTCAATAAAAGTTTTAGACAAAAATTGACAGACATCAACAAACGAAAATTTTCACATAAGTAAAACCCGTACTGACTAGTGAAAACCCGTACTTTAAGGACTTATTTGAGGAACAAATTGGTGCCGGAAATAGGAATCGAACCTACGACCTTCGCATTACGAATGCGCTGCTCTACCAACTGAGCTATTCCGGCATGAATCTTAGGGAAAAGACTGTATTCAGCCTGTGATTTTATCGCAGCAAAATCAATGCCCTTATAGGATGCCGGGATAAGTACCTCACAATGCTTTAGAAACAACCTCGCGCACATCGGGTGAGAGTCGATGCACAGCTGCCACCCTCTCCAAAGCAGCTTTCATGGGCGTTTGATAGTGGAGTGCAAACTGACGCCAACGGTCTAAGCCACGTGCCAGTCGTGCCGCTACCTGGGGATTGATCTCATCTAGTGCAATTACTTGCTCGGCCCAAAAGGCATAGGTCACACCATCGGCCGCGTGAAATCCTCCTGGATTACTCAAACAAAATGCATGAATAAGGCTACGCACCCGATTGGGGTTGCTCATCTGAAATGCGGGGTGCCGCATAAGCTCTTGCACATGCCCAAGCACGGCCTGACCCTGGTTCTGCGGGGGTCGCATTGCTTGTAAGGCAAACCATTTATCAATCACAAGCGGGTCTTCCGAAAAGCGCTGATAAAAATCGGCTAAGGCATTCTCAGCCTGCGATGCGCCAGCGAATACAAGGGCCTGCAATGCTGCAAAGCGATCGGTCATGTTGTTCGCTAACTCGTACTGCTCTTCGGCCACCTCATACCACTGAGTGTCCTTAGTTTCTAAGAGCATCATGAGCGCATCATTTTTGAGAGCGCGCCGACCCATACTCATTGCATCCGGGCTGTAATTCGCCGAGGTTTGCAGTGAGCGGTAAATCTTTTCCCAATCGGATTTAAGTGCTTTTGCCAAAGTTGATTTAAAACCTCTGCGCGCCCAATGTAATCTCTGAGGGTCAACCAACTGAACCTGCTCATACAAATAGGTTTCGGCGGGAAGTGTGAAAAGAAGTTGTTTGAACGCTGGATCCAATTGCGGATCGACTAATAATTTACGATAAGCCTCTATCAATCGCGGATCGGGCTCTCGGTCTGCCAAAATCAATTGCTGGGCTAGCTTTTGCACAGCCTCCCACCGATTAAATGAATCCGTTTCATTTGCCATAAGAGCAAGCAACTCCGTTTCGCTTTGCTCATGCTCAATCACAATGGGTGCCGAGAAATCCCGATTGATCGAAAGTACTGGTTTTGCCGGGATTTGCTTGACGACCCACGTTTGCTCTGGCTGCGTTAGCTCTAGTAATACTTCTTGACCAAAATGCTTTGCTTCTTTTGCAGTAATGGATGCACCCTTCTCAAATAACAAACTCGCTTTCAATGGAATATGAAATGGTTTTTTGGTCTTCTGCCCAGGTGTCGGTGGGCAATATTGTTTTAGGGTCAAACGATATTCTTGCTTCCGAGCATTGAACTGCTCTTTCACTCGAACGCGCGGGGTACCCGATTGGCTGTACCAGTTTTTAAACTGGCTGAGATCGCGCCCGTTCGCATCGGCCATCGCTGCGATGAACTCGTCACAGGTCACCGCCATCCCATCATGGCGCTTGAAGTACAAATCCATACCGCGCCGAAAGCCATCGACGCCAAGCAGGGTTTGATACATCCGCACCACTTCAGCGCCCTTCTCATAGACCGTTACCGTATAAAAATTATTAATTTCTTGATACTCATCGGGCCGAATTGGGTGAGCCATAGGCCCCGCATCCTCTGGGAACTGTAGCTGGCGTAGTAAGCGCACATCATCAATGCGCTTAACCGCTCGACCAGACTCTGTGCCCATTTGATCGGCAGAAAATTCCTGATCTCGAAAGACGGTTAAACCCTCTTTCAGCGATAGTTGAAACCAATCCCGACAGGTCACGCGGTTACCCGTCCAATTATGAAAATACTCGTGTGCCACTACGCTCTCAACATTGGCAAAATCGGTATCGGTTGCCGTTTGCGCATCCGCAAGCACAAACTTGGTATTAAAAATATTGAGGCCCTTATTCTCCATCGCCCCCATATTGAAATCACTCACGGCCACAATCATGAAACGCTCTAAATCAAGCTCTAGCCCAAAGCGTTTCTCATCCCAGATAATCGATCGCTTTAGCGAGTCCATCGCGTGATGGGTTTTATGCAGGTCGCGCGGCTCGACCCAAATTTGCAATAGTTTTTTATCACCACTTCGGGAAGTAATGACATCCTCCAAGCAAACCAATTTACCAGCCACCAATGCAAATAAATAGGAGGGCTTCGGAAACGGGTCTTCCCAAATGGCGCTGTGCCACCCATCGGCCAAATCCTCTTTGGCAATCAAATTGCCATTCGAGAGCAAGACTGGATAATCGGCTTTGATTGCTCGCATGGTAACGCGGTAGCGCGCCATCACATCCGGACGATCCTGGAAATACGTGATTTTCCGAAAACCCTCCGCTTCGCACTGCGTAAAGAAATTGCCACGTGAGACATACAAGCCCATCAATGAGGTGTTTCTCTCAGGAATGCATGCGGTTTTGATTTCAATCACAAAACGCTGCTTGCCTTGATGAGGTAAACCATGGATGACCAATCTCCCCGGCGTTAGCTCCAAATGGCGATGCGTTTGACCATTGATGCGCAGACTAATGAACTCGAGATCCTCACCATCCAAGACAAGGGGACGCTCGTCTTTAGAAGTTTGAGTTATCTCACTCGGGATCACCTCAATACGACTAAGCACTAGGGTGCGTTGGGGCATTAATTCAAAATCAAGCTCTACTTGGCCAAATTGATAATCGGGAGCTTTGTATTGAGAGCGCAAGAAGCGCTTGGCAGAATCAGTTCGCATGAAACAATTTTAGTTGGATCTTTACTTAACGCTTATGCAAGATCCCCGCCCCAAACCAGAGTCGCTATTCCAAGCAGAATGAATATCATCGCCGCTATGCGATGCACCCACGCAATTGGCAAGCGCTTGGTAAATTGTTTACCAAGCCACACCGCAGGCGCATTCGCGAGCATCATGCCGAGCGTGGTTCCCAACGTCACGGATAGCACACTGTCATACTTCGCTCCCAGAGCAATGGTGGCGATTTGGGTCTTATCACCCATCTCGGCAATGAAGAATAAGCTGGT
>JBDLUB010000046.1:0-7446 GCA_039805525.1 Pseudomonadota bacterium
TCTTGTGCCACGAGAGCAATTTGAGTACGTCCTGCCTGCAAATGGCCTTCAATACAATGCGTTGCCTCCCAAGCAAGGTCCTCAAAGCGTTTTACGTTTTTGCAGGTGACGTTTTTTTGATTGAGTGCTGCACGATTCATTTCTAATTGCTCATCGAGCGATCCATCACGCTCCATGGTCTCGGGCCATAGGCCAACCTCAGTCCAATCCATCACAAATCGGTGCACCGGGATGAACGCTTCACAATGATCGAGAAACGCTTGATGCGCGCGGGCTTGCGCATCATTCTCTTCAATGGTCTCAATCCAAATTAAGGGTCGCCGCGTCTCTGGGTTAATTTGCCATTGCTGCAAATGTGATACCAGTGCGAGATGCTGGGCGATGACGGGATCACGCATGGAGCTGAGATAACGCCAGAATGCCAAGAGAACTGCAGATTCTTTGGTCACAAGCTCTTGGGCTAGTCGTGGATAGGCGTCTGCAATCGCTTGGTTTAGCTTGATTTGTAACTGCTCAATCCCTTGTTCGAGCTCCAAATGATCAATGCTCCAGGCCAATTGAGGAACAACGCTTTGTGATAGCAGATCACAGGCACTGACAATCGCATTGGCCAAGCTCCAGGCGCCCCCTTCCCCTTCAGCATTAAACCAGGCACGCAGATTGGGATGGGTCTCAATCGAGGCATAGGTTTGCAAGACCCGTTCCGTGTTTGACTGTGGCTGCGGTAAACGCAATCCATCTGGAGCAAGTGCGAGCCAATCGGCCAAACTATGCACCTCGGGCAATAGTATGGTGTTTGAGGGTCGATTGTTCTCCAGCGCCAAGCGCAAACTAAGGTTAGGTCCGGCCGTGGGCAAAATGACTAAGGGGCGCGCATCGCTTGCCGTTGCAATTTTCCAGATTTGCAAAGCGATTTGCGTTAACGCATCTTGGTTGGGAGTGATCGAATACGTTTGCATAACAACGGGTTCACTTAGGGCTGGAGCAAGGATTTGGCATGAATCGTGGCTTATTGATAATATAGGGTTTGGAGTGACCGTTTGATGAGTTATTCCATCCATTTAAACCATAAGGAATTTTCATGAGTGCCGGCATTAAACAAGTTAGTGATGCATCGTTTGAACAAGATGTTCTCAAATCTGACAAACCCGTTCTCCTCGACTTTTGGGCCGAGTGGTGCGGTCCTTGCAAGATGATTGGGCCCATTTTGGAGGAGCTCTCGACCGAGTACGGCGATCGCATCCAAATTGCCAAGATGAACGTAGATGAGAACCAAGGCATTCCAGCCCAGTTCAATATTCGGGGGATTCCGACGCTGATTTTGTTTAAAAATGGCACGGTCGCTGCTCAAAAAGTCGGCGCTCTCGCCAAATCCCAACTCACGGCATTCATTGATAGCAACCTGTAATTGAATTGGTTTTAGTATGGCTGGAGACAGGCTCAGGATTCGAGCTTGACCCAGCCCAACGTAGATGGGTAGCAAAAATTACGTGTTTTGCTTTTTTTAGTGTAGTATCTAGTTTCAATAAAGGTCTCTCAGAGGCCATCCCCAAACTTAATTCCAATTTCAAACGACTAATTCACCCTAACGTTTCTTTCCGTTGATCGTTTTTCTCGCCTGACCGGCACCCTCCACTTTTATCTTTTCTTCTTTTCTTGTTTCATCCTAAGCACACATCATGCAATTAACTGAACTCAAAGTACTCCACGTCTCTCAACTCCTCGAAATGGCCGCAAGCCTCGAGATTGAAAATACCCAGCGGATGCGCAAACAAGAACTGATGTTTGCCATTCTGAAGAAACGGGCCAAGGCTGGCGAGCAAGTTTTTGGCGATGGCGTCTTAGAGGTCTTGCCCGATGGCTTTGGATTCTTGCGCTCCCCGGAGTCGTCTTATATGGCGTCTCCCGATGATATTTACATCTCGCCTGCGCAAATCCGTCGTTTTAACTTACACACGGGTGACAGTATTGAGGGCGAAGTGCGCACCCCCAAAGAAGGTGAGCGTTACTTTGCCTTGGTGAAGGTCGACAAGATCAATGGCATGGCGCCTGAGGATCTCAAAAATCGCATCATGTTTGAGAACCTCACACCGCTTCACCCCAATCGCAATATTGCCCTCGAGCGCGATATCAAAGCCGAAGAGAATCTCACTGGTCGCATTATCGATATGATCTCGCCGATTGGTTTTGGTCAGCGCGGCCTGATCGTGGCATCTCCCAAGTCAGGTAAGACCGTGATGATGCAGCACGTGGCTCATGCGATCTCTCAAAATTATCCCGATGCCATCTTGATTGTTCTCTTGGTCGATGAGCGTCCTGAAGAAGTTACTGAGATGCAGCGCTCGGTCCGCGGTGAAGTGGTTGCTTCCACCTTTGATGAGCCAGCCGTTCGTCACGTTCAGGTTGCTGAAATGGTGATCGAGAAAGCCAAGCGCCTGGTGGAAATGAAAAAAGATGTGATTATTTTGTTGGACTCGATTACTCGTCTAGCCCGTGCCTACAATACGGTGGTACCTTCCTCGGGCAAAGTGCTCTCTGGTGGTGTTGACGCCAACGCCTTGCAACGTCCTAAGCGTTTCTTTGGTGCCGCTCGTAATATCGAAGAAGGTGGATCGCTCACCATTTTGGCAACCGCACTGATTGAAACCGGTAGCCGCATGGACGATTTGATCTATGAAGAGTTCAAGGGCACTGGCAATATGGAAGTTCATTTAGAGCGTCGCTTAGCCGAGCGTCGTGTCTACCCAGCCATCAACCTCAATAAGTCAGGTACCCGTCGTGAGGAGCTCCTCGTCAAGCCAGAAAACCTCCAGAAAATCTGGGTCTTACGTAAGCTTCTGGCGGATATGGATGAGATAGAGGCCATGAACTTCATTGTCGACAAGCTCAAGTCCACCAAGAATAACGCCGAGTTCTTTGAGCTGATGCGCCGAGGCGGCTAGCAATTGGAGCTTAAGCGTTGATTTTGTGGCATAATCTCGCTTTTGCTGTATTAAACCCTGGGCAAGTATTGTGGGATCACGCATGACGCACAACGGCTACCCGTTCCAAGGATATTGATTATGAAACAAGGCATTCACCCTGATTACCGCGAAGTTGTTTTTTTAGACGTTTCCAACAACTTCAGCTTCAAGACCCGCTCCACCATCATCACCAAAGAGACGATTAAGTGGGAAGACGGTCAAGAGTATCCCTTAGCAAAGATTGAGACCTCTTCAGAGTCGCATCCCTTCTTTACAGGTACCCAGAAGATTATTGACACCGCTGGTCGTGTTGAGAAGTTTCGTCAAAAGTTTGGTGGCAAAGCGGCTGCCAAGGCAACGGGTGATGGCGCTGCCAAGACCGCTGAGAAGCGTGCTGCTGCCGCAGAAGCGAAGAAAGCAGAGCCTGCTGCAAAGAAAGTGGCTAGCAAGAAAGCGAAGTAATCACCTTAGGTGGTTTGTATTACCGAAGGCAGCAAACGCTGCCTTTGTTATTTCTGGGAATGTGGATCAAGATAGTATTCAGGGATACGATGAACTAGTATGGTCAAACTGACTGCCGCTGCCACAGCATCCATTCCTCGAATTGTGATTTTTGCCCTCACAATCGTCTACGGCTTGGCCGGCCTTTTTGGTCGTGATCCCTGGAAAAACGAAGACTCGATTGGATTTGGTGTGATGTGGCATCTTCATACCAGCTCTTGGCAGGATTGGCTAATCCCATCACTCTCTGGACGTGAGCAATCGATGGGGGCACCACTACCCTACTGGCTGGGTGCGAGCTTCATGGATTTATTTGGCTCATGGATTGGCGATAGCAATGCGGCGCGTCTTTACTCAGCACTGTGTTTCTTCGTGACCGCAATTGCCATTTGGTATGCCTGTTATCTGTTGGGGCGTCGCAAAGAAGTGCAACCGATGAGTTTTGCACTGGGTGGCCAACCCAATACCCGTGACTACGGGATGACCTTAGCCGATGGAGCACTACTCATTTTCTTGGCATGTGTGGGTCTGGCCCAACGAACTCACGAGACCACAGCGATGATGGCGCAACTCATGGGTTTGTCGATTGTGATGTATGGCACTATCCGTGGCTTAGACAAACCTTGGCAGGGCGGCGCATGGACTGGTCTCGGATTGGTCATTTTGGGTCTCTCGAGTAACTGGGCTTTAACGGGATTGATCGCAATTGCCACTGCATTAGCTGTTTTCTTTTGCCATATCAAACTACGGTTTCGGTGGACGCTCAGCTCGCTAGTCATTGCGATTGTGGGGATTGGAATTTGGCCACTCTTATGGCAACTCTTTGCTGTTTCTCCTGCGGCACAAGAAGCAGCGCTCCAAGCCTGGGCTCAAACACCACCCATGCATCGCTACATTGCCTGGAACTCCTTGCAGTTCATGGGGGTGAACTTTTGGGCATACGCATGGCCGGTTTGGCCACTGGCCTTGGTTGCTCTCGTGCACTGGGTGCGACATGAGGATGCCGGCGCGTGGCGTGCACCCCATTTATGCATTCCCTTGGGCTTGCTACTCGCCGGCCTTATCTATGTGTTATTTAGGGTGGATGCGAATGAGCATGATTTAATCATCCTCATTCCACCAATGGCTATCTTGGCTGCCTTTAGTCTTCCCATTTTGCGACGCAGTGTCATTAGTTTTATTGACTGGTTTGCAATGCTGAGTTTTACGATCATCGCGGTCGCCATTTGGCTGATTTGGTTTGCCAAGACTACCGGCTTTCCTGCCAGCACTGCCGAGAATGTGGCGCGTTATATTCCGGGTTTTGAGGTTCAGTTTAGTTGGGTCACCCTCCTCATCGCACTTGGCATTACCGGTCTTTGGCTGTGGGTGGTGCAGTGGCGTACCTCACGGGCTCCCAAGGTAATTTGGCGTTGCTTGATTATCTCGGCATCTGGTACAACTCTCATGTGGGTGCTGCTCATGACTCTGTGGTTACCCACCATCAACTACGCCAAGACCTATCGTTTTGTTGCTGAGCGACTTGTACAGGCTGCGCCAGCCAATGCTACTTGTATCGATACCAGTAATTTAGGGGCGGCGCAATTAGCATCGTTTAGTTACTTCACTCGCTTGCCGTTGGCTGACAATCCCGCCTGTCCTTATGTACTAACCCACAATGCCAGCACGGCAACGGCATTCTCCGCACTGCATGACAAGAAGCTCAAACTGCTTTGGGAAGATCGACGCGCTGCCGATCGCGATGAGCGCTTGCGCTTATACGAAGTGATCCCTGAGTAAGACCACGCATGACTTTTTTTAGGGTCTCGCGCTTACGAGACGATGTTCCCGAACTCCTGAAATTAGCCGGTCCATTATTGGTGGGTCAGTTAGCGGTGATTGCCTTTGGTGTATTGGATACCGCCATGACGGCACGCTACTCGTCTGAGGATCTAGCGGCTCTGGCCATGGCCTCAGCCATCTTCATCAGCATTTATGTTGGGCTCACGGGAGTCATTGCTGCTCTCACCCCAATTGCGGGGCAGTTATTTGGTGCCAAACGGTATGGTGAGATTGGCGAAGAGGTTCGTCAAGCAGGTTGGCTAGCGCTAGGTTTAACCGTGATAGGTACGCTAATCCTTTTGAATGCCGATCTCTTGCTTGGGATCTCACAGGTTGAGCAGGATCTAGAGAGTAAAGCACGTCTTTATTTGGAGATCTTGGCCCTTGGTTTGCCGGCTAGTATGGGGATGCGAGTTTTGATGTCCTTTCATAATGCAGTCTCTAGGCCTGGCATTATTACGATTGTGCAATTAGTGGGCTTGGGTCTCAAGTTTCCGCTCAATGCCCTATTCATTTATGGTGGCTTTGGCATTGCTGCAATGGGTGGCCCCGGTTGCGCTGTCGCTACGGTCATCATTAACTGGCTATGGTTTTTTGCGACTCTCATCATTGTGCTATCAGGTCGGTTTTATCAGCCGTTTCAACTCTTTGCGCAATTTAGTTGGCCAAACTGGCATCGGATCTGGACGCTCTTGCGCTTAGGTGCGCCAATTGGACTAAGTTACTTTATCGAGGTGACCTCGTTTACCTTCATGTCCTTGTTCATTGCACGCTTTGGTACCACCACGCTTGCAGGTCATCAAATCGTTGCCAATCTGGGTACGGTCATTTATATGGTGCCGCTGGCACTGTCGATTGCGACTATGACCTTGGTCTCGCAGTCCATTGGCGCAGGTCGACAGCAACGCGCCGAAGAGATTGGTTGGTCGTCGGTAATCTTCACCAGTAGCCTATGCATTATGATCGGATTGTTTGTGTGGGTGTTTCGGTTCCAGTTACTTGATCTTTATGACCCAACACCAGATGTCAAATTATTAGCTGCACCGCTCTTCTTATTTATTTGCTTCTATCAATTAGTTGACTCGATACAAGTGGTTGCAGCATTCATCTTGCGAGCATATCGTATCTCGTTTTTGCCCATGTTGGTCTATGCAGGGTCACTCTGGTGTGTGGGCCTTGGAGGCGGCTATCTATTAGGCTTTGATGTCTTAGGTAATACACCTTCCATTTTGCAGGGGGTCAATGGATTTTGGATTGCCAATAGCGTGAGCCTAGCCATTGCGGCCGCACTACTACTGTGGATTTTTAGAAAGACTGCAGCGTATTACAAAAAGACCAACCCGCCGGTGACGGTCTAAGCTTATTTAGTTTTAACCAATAGCATGCCAAGCTCTTTATAGAGTTTGATGGCTTTCTCCGTTGGAATTAATTTCTTAACACGAGCATCCTTAGTACAAGATTTGTTCTCAATCAACTTCTTTTCAATCAGGGATTTGAGAGCGGCATGCGATGTTGCTGGCGAAGCAATCGACTTCATTTGAATCACATCCGACACAGTTAGCTTGTGTCCCTCATGAAATGCGCTAGCAATCATTCGCAAGATAATGCACTCGCGGTGAGTGACCTTGTACTTGGCATGTATTTTGTCCCGACTACTTGCGAACTCAAAGTAATTGGCTAAAACGTCCATATTCTTGTCCTCACAATTTGTAGTTGTAATGGAAGTCTTTCTTTATTTCCGAGCGATAGTTTAATAGCTTTTAAGGTAGTAACATATTAATTCGTATCCACCCCCCCCCGAGATTATTTGTCAAGAGGTGAAAATCCGTATTTCTGATTATGTATATATTTTCTATAAACTTATTAAGTTTATAAATTTATATGCTTGATAAGTTATTTCCTCGCTCCGACCACTTTTCGATTAAAACGATCGATCATCAAAACAGATTAGCTATTGTTGAAGACAAGGAACTGGGATTAGAGATTCCGTTGAGTTGGGGGAGTAAAGAGTTAAAAAGCGCTCAGATTGTGGGTCAATATGAGGTGTGCTTTCTTTATGAGGATGGAAGCGAACGAATTGTTCAAATTCTTACTTGAGCAATCTACTGACTACTGAATCTTTTTAAACTCCCCAAGGGGTTTAAATCCAGGCACTTGATTG
>JBDLUB010000047.1:0-7335 GCA_039805525.1 Pseudomonadota bacterium
CGATCGCGGTCACTAATCCAACACTCATTGATGGCCTCGTTCTCGAGCGCGACAACCCGCATCACATGATTAGCTTTGGTTTGTACGGTGGTGTTGGCGCCGAGGGCATCATGCGGACTGATCGAGCGTTTGCGGACCAGTTCCCAGGTACGCGCGGCATACCGAAATGGCTTACTAGTTAAGGCACCCACCGGACAGATATCAATCATATTGCCCGAGAGCTCCGAGTCAACCGTTTGCCCCACAAAGGTCGTGATCTCCGAATGCTCGCCGCGGTTAATCATGCCAAGCTCCATGACCCCAGCAACCTCTTGGCCAAAACGCACGCAGCGGGTGCAGTGAATGCAACGCGACATCTCTTCCATAGAAATGAGTGGTCCAACATTTTTATGGAAAACCACACGCTTCTCTTCCTTATAGCGCGAACTCGATTTACCGTAGCCAACCGCCAAATCTTGTAATTGGCATTCGCCACCCTGATCGCAAATCGGGCAATCCAAGGGATGGTTAATGAGCAAGAACTCCATCACCGACTTTTGAGCCTCAACAGCCTTCGCCGAATGAGTAAACACCTTCATTCCCGCCATCACGGGGGTAGCACATGCCGGTAGCGGCTTAGGCGCCTTCTCCACTTCAACCAAACACATCCGGCAGTTTGCGGCGATGCTAAGTTTCTTGTGATAGCAAAAATGAGGAACATAGGTGCCCAACTTATTAGTGGCATGCATCACCATCGAGCCCTGCGGCACCTCAACGGGCTTACCGTCAACATGGATCTCAATCATGTTTACCGTACTCATGATTAGGCAGCCTTTGCAAATGAAGAGACCATGCAATGCTTATGCTCGACATGGTATGCAAACTCATCCATATAGTGCTTGAGCATGCCTTGCACCGGCATCGCCGCTGCATCACCCAAGGCGCAGATGGTCCGCCCTTGAATATTTCCGGCAACGTCTTTGAGAAGATCTAAATCCTCTGGACGACCTTGACCGTGTTCAATGCGATTGACAATCCGCCACAACCAACCAGTCCCCTCACGGCATGGAGTGCATTGGCCACACGACTCTTCGTGATAGAAATACGAGAGGCGCAAGAGTGAACGCACCATGCAACGGGTCTCATCCATGACGATCACTGCTCCAGAACCGAGCATCGATCCAGCTTTGGAGATCGCGTCGTAATCCATCGTGATATCCATCATGATCTTGCCAGGCAAGACCGGTGCTGATGATCCACCAGGAATGACGGCTTTGAGTTGCTTACCGTTGCGCATTCCACCTGCCAACTTCAATAATTCAGCAAAGGGTGTGCCGAGCGGAACTTCATAGTTACCTGGGTAGGTGACATCTCCCGATACGGAGAAGATCTTCGTGCCGCCATTATTGGGCTTACCCAATTTAAGATAAGCCTCTGCACCAATCGCCAGAATAAATGGCACAGCCGCAAAGGTCTCGGTATTGTTAATGGTGGTTGGCTTGCCATACAAACCAAAGTTGGCAGGGAAAGGCGGCTTAAAGCGTGGCTGCCCTTTTTTACCCTCGAGCGACTCCAAGAGTGCGGTCTCTTCACCGCAGATGTAAGCACCAAATCCTGGGGCAGCGTGCAACTGGAAACTAAATTCCGTTCCTAAAATATTCTGTCCAAGATAGCCCGCAGCACGCGCTTCCTCGAGAGCCTCTTCAAAGCGCTCATAGACCTCCCAGATCTCGCCATGAATGTAGTTGTAACCCGTTGAGATCCCCATGGCATAGGCGCCAATGATCATGCCTTCGATTAGCGCATGGGGGTTGTAGCGCATGATGTCGCGGTCTTTAAATGTTCCAGGCTCACCCTCGTCGCTATTGCACACCAGGTATTTATTGCCGTTGTAGTTCTTGGGCATGAAGCTCCACTTCAAGCCCGTTGGAAATCCAGCGCCACCGCGGCCACGCAGCGATGATGCCTTGACTTCCGCAATCACGGCATCCGGGGTAATCTTCTCAGTGAGAATCCGGCGCAGCTGTTGATAACCACCGCGAGCCTCGTAATCTTTGAGATGCCAGTTCTTGCCATCCAGGCCAGCCAAAATTAAGGGCTTAATGTGACGACTATGCAAACTGGTCATACGCTCCCCCGTTTTGCTTGCGCATTCAACTCATCCAATAAGGCATCGATCTTTTCTTGGGTCATAAAACTACACATACGGTGGTTGTTCACCAACATCACAGGCGAGTCGCCACAGGCACCCATACACTCACCCTCTTTTAGGGTGAAGGTTCCACAGGGCGTGGTCTCATTAAAGTTAATCCCGAGTTTTTTCTTGAGGTAGTCAGCCGCTTCTTCGCCATGCGTTAATTGGCAAGGTAAATTCGTGCACACTACGAGCTTGAACTTGCCAATGGGCTTGGTCTCATACATGTTGTAGAAGGTCGCAACCTCCTCAACTGCAATCTTGGGCATCTCCAGAATTTGTGCCACCTCAGCAATGATCTCGGGGGAGACCCAACCATGCTCTTCTTGAGCAGCAATTAAACATGCCATCACCGCCGATTGTTTTTGCTCGGGGGGATACTTCGCAATATTGCGATCCATTTGGGCACGGGTCTTAGCAGAAAAAAGTGATTGGGCTGTCATCATGATTTATCGATCAATCTCACCAAACACAATGTCTTGGGTCCCAATGATGGTGACCGCATCCGCAATCATATGACCGCGTGACATCTCATCCATGGCTGCCAAATGAGCAAAGCCAGGAGCCCGAATCTTTAAACGATAAGGTTTGTTAGCTCCATCCGAAATGGCATAGATACCAAACTCACCCTTCGGGTGCTCTACTGCTGCATACGCTTCACCTGCTGGCACATGAATACCTTCGGTAAAGAGCTTAAAGTGATGAATCAGCTCTTCCATATTGGTTTTCATATCCACGCGCTTTGGAGGGGCCACCTTGTGGTTGTCACTCATTACTGGGCCTGGATTGGCGCGCAACCACTTCACACACTGTTGAATAATTCGATTAGATTGACGCATCTCTTCCATACGCACTAAATATCGGTCGTAGCTATCGCCATTTACTCCAACGGGAATATCAAAATCCAACTGGTCATAGACTTCATAAGGCTGCTTCTTACGTAAGTCCCAAGCAAAACCAGAGCCACGCAACATTGGGCCAGTAAAGCCCATCTGCAGAGCTCGCTCAGGCGAGACCACACCGATACCTACTAAGCGCTGCTTCCAAATACGGTTATCGGTTAACAGATTGTTGTACTCATCTACATTGGCTGGGAAGCGATTACTAAAGTCTTCAATGAAATCCAATAATGATCCGCTGCGGCTCTCATTTAGGCGCTTCACCGCTTGCTCGCTCCGAATCGCGGACTTGGCGTATTGAGGCATCTTCTCAGGTAAATCGCGATAGACGCCGCCGGGACGATAGTAGGCTGCATGCATGCGAGCACCAGATACTGCCTCATACATATCAAAGATGTCTTCGCGATCACGGAAGGCATATAAGAAGATTGCCATAGCACCAACATCAAGACCATGACATCCAACCCACAATAAATGATTGAGTAAGCGGGTAAGCTCATCAAACATCACGCGGATGTATTGGGCTCGGATAGGAACATCAATATCGAGGAGCTTCTCGATGGCCATCACATAGGCATGCTCATTGACCATCATCGATACATAATCAAGACGATCCATGTACGGCACACTCTGAATCCAAGTACGGGTCTCGGCAAGTTTCTCGGTCGCACGATGCAAAAGGCCAATATGCGGATCGGCGCGTTGGATTACCTCGCCGTCGAGCTCAAGCACTAAACGCAATACACCATGGGCCGCAGGGTGCTGGGGCCCAAAGTTGAGGGTGTAGTTCTTAATCTCAGCCATTTGCTAAGCCACCGTATTGTTCCTCACGAATCACACGTGGAGTCACTTCACGCGGATCAATCGTGACTGGCTGATACACCACCCGCTTTAACTCCGGGTCATAGCGCATCTCGACATGGCCAGAGATTGGGAAATCTTTACGGAATGGATGACCAATAAAGCCGTAATCGGTCAAGATGCGACGCAGATCCTCATGACCATCAAATAGAATGCCAAACAGATCGAAAGCCTCGCGCTCAAACCAATTGGCCGAGTTCCAAATAGGAACCATCGATGCCACCAATGGATAGTCGTCGTCCGGAGCAAATACCCGAATACGCAGACGTTGGTTATGCTTAATGGACAGCAAGTGGCTAACCACCGCAAAGCGAGGTCCGCTCCAGGTGCCATCGGCATAGTCTTTGTAATCAACTCCACATAAATCAATCAGCTGCTCAAACGCTAAGCTGGGATCGTCTCGCAATAACTTGGCTGACTCGGCATACGCTGCATGATGCAAGACGATGGTCAACTCACGATGATCAATCGTGGCACTCTGAATACGGTTGCCTAAAACACGATCCAATTGCGAACGAAGTTGTTCGAGGCGATCGCTCATCTCAGCCCTTTCTCGCAATGGTGCTGGTGCGGCCAATTTTGGCTTGCAACTGGATGATGCCGTAGATCAAGGCTTCGGCTGTTGGTGGACAACCAGGTACATACACATCCACTGGGACGATACGATCGCAGCCGCGTACCACGGAGTAAGAGTAGTGATAGTAGCCGCCGCCGTTAGCACATGAACCCATTGATATCACCCAACGCGGTTCTGGCATCTGGTCATACACTTTGCGTAAGGCAGGCGCCATCTTGTTGCATAAGGTGCCCGCCACAATCATCAGATCTGATTGGCGGGGCGATGGACGAAACACCACCCCAAAACGATCAAGGTCATAGCGCGATGCACCCGCATGCATCATCTCAACTGCGCAACAGGCTAAGCCAAAGGTCATTGGCCAAAGCGATCCGGTTCTGGTCCAATTAATTAACTGGTCAGCCGAGGTCGTTACAAAACCTTGTTTTAGAACACCTTCAAGTGCCATCGACGTCTACTCCCAATCCAGGGCGCCCTTTTTCCAGATGTAAGCAAAACCAACGATAAATTCAAGGAGGAAAATTGCCATGGCAATATAGCCCTCCCAACCAATATCCCTCAAGGCAATGCCCCAAGGAAATAAAAATGCGGTTTCGAGATCAAAGAGGATAAAAAGGATGGCGACCAGGTAGTAGCGCACATCAAATTTCATACGAGCATCTTCGAAGGCTTCAAAGCCGCACTCGTATGGAGAATCTTTTTCTGAATAGGGTTTAGAGGGGGCTAACACTTTTCCCAAAACAATGGGAGCAAGACCGACGCCGATACCAACAAGAATAAACAACAGTACTGGGAAGTAATTTGAAAGGTTCAACTTCTTCTATCCTGTGTCAGATTTCCAAACGTTCGAATTATCAACGACTTTCATTTTGGGATTCTTGATTTACAGCAATAAGACAAGAATTCCCGACCAAACTAATCCACTTTGGTGCCGACGGCGAGACTCGAACTCGCACAGCCTAAGCCACTACCCCCTCAAGATAGCGTGTCTACCAATTTCACCACGTCGGCATCTCGGAAAAGTCCTACAACAACCCTCAATTCTACCGCATTGCACCCTCCAAAAAGGTGCAATTTAGCGAGGCACGACCGGCTTACCGGGTTCTGAACTTGCTCCATTTGCTGGAGTGGCGCCACCTTGCTGGGCAGGGGCTACAGTTGGCAAAGTTGAGTTAGATAAAACCCCTGACTCAACAGGCTTTTTAGTACCCAACCATGTAATTCCTAGGGTGCTCACAAAAAAGATCACTGCAAAAATAGCCGTGGTACGCGAAAGGAAGTTGGAGGAACCGGTTGCTCCAAATAAACTACCCGACGAGCCTGAGCCAAATGCGGCGCCCATGTCAGCACCCTTGCCTTGCTGAATCAAGACCAAGCCAATAATGGCCAATGCAGAAATAACTTGCAGGACCACGAATAAAGTTTTAAGCCATTCCATTTCTGTTCTCCCTATCGTCATTCATTATGCAATCCATCACGCCCGACAGATTGCTAAAAACTCCTTGGCATCTAACGATGCGCCACCAACCAGCGCCCCATCAATGTCGGGCATCGCAAACAACTCCGTGGCGTTATCGGCACGAACACTGCCCCCATAAATAATCCCAATATGAGACGCCACATCATCATCAAACTCAGCCAGTTGCAAGCGAATCGCCCGGTGCATATCTTGCGCCATTTGCGCACTGGCAACTTTGCCTGTACCAATCGCCCAAATCGGTTCATACGCAATCAAGCAATCCACCAATCGATCCTGCAGAGTACTTACCTGGCTGGCAACCTGTCGCCTCACCACCTCAACCGCACGCCCAGAATTTCGTTCATCGGCCGTTTCACCAACACAAATGATTGGGGTTAACTCATGATCTAAAGCTTGCTCTGCCTTGAGAGCAATGCTCTCGTTGGCCTCGCCATACTGCATGCGACGCTCTGAGTGGCCTACGATCACAAAGCGCACACCCATCTCCTGCAACATGCTCGCACTCACCTCGCCTGTATACGGACCGGACGCATAAGCCGATACATCTTGCGCCCCCAGCTGAAGCTGCGAACTTCCTAAGTAACTACTGCATTCTTGCAAATACGGAAAGGGCACGCAGACGCCAAAACGACGGCCCGCCGGCATACCCTGCTGCATCTCTGCAATAACCGTTTGCAACCAATCCCGATTACCGCGAACACTGCCATTCATCTTCCAATTGCCGATGACCGTCAATGCGCGCATAACAACTCTCTTACACCGTTAAAACAATTTTTCCGACATGCTCGCTCGATTCCATCAATCGATGCGCATCGGCGGCTTGCTCTAAGGAAAATGTTTTATAAATGACTGGCTTGAGTTGGCCCGCATTCAGTAAGGGCCATACCGTCTGATATAACTCTTTGGTAATTTGATGCTTAAAGGCAACGGGTCTAGGACGCAAGGTCGATCCCGTAATGGTTAAGCGGCGACGCAATATCTGACCCGTATTCACTTCTGCCTTTGAACCTCCCATGATCGCAATAATCACAATACGACCATCATCAGCTAAGCAGTCAATCTCGCGCTGTAAATAGGTGCCGGTGACCATGTCTAAAATGACATCAACGCCCTTGCCATTCGTAGCCTTCTTAATTTCTTCTACAAAGTCTTGGGTTTTGTAATTGATCGCTAGATCCGCGCCCAATTGCGTGCAGGCCGCACACTTCTCATCGCTTCCTGCGGTAACAAATACCCGATGACCGAGTGCTTTGGCAATCAGAATGGCAGTCACGCCAATACCACTTGAGCCACCCTGCACCAGCAGAGTCTCACCTTTACTGAGATGTCCCCGCTGAAATACATT
>JBDLUB010000048.1:0-7214 GCA_039805525.1 Pseudomonadota bacterium
TTGGTCACGATGCCCCAGGCAATGTGATTGGTATTGCGCTGTTGACTGATACGGATAACACTAACTCAGAGACCAAGGCTTATTATGGGGATATTGAGCTGAAATACAAGAAATACAAACCCAATTAATTTCCGATTCAGGAAATTTCCGCCCGTTCCCGTTATGATCAGTTTGAAAAGCTATATTTTGGGTAATTAGAACGCTTTAAGGAGACACAATTGTCGGTTAGTACGGAACAGGTTCAACAAGCCCTAAAAGGGGTAAAAGATCCGAATACTCAAATTGATTTTGTGAGTTCAAAATCAGTACGTAATCTCAAAGTCAATGATGGAGATGTCTCTCTTGATATTGTCTTGGGTTATCCAGCCAAAAGTCAAATAGATCTGATTCGTCAATTGATAGTCAGTACCATTCGAGAGGTTCCTGGGGTAAAGAATGTCAGTGTGGCTATCACTACTGATATCGTTGCACACGCAGTGCAACGCGGCGTGAAGTTACTCCCAGGGGTAAAAAATATTATTGCGGTTGCTAGCGGCAAGGGTGGCGTCGGTAAATCAACCACCGCAGTGAATCTAGCCTTAGCATTAGCTGCTGAGGGTGCTCAAGTCGGAATCCTAGATGCCGATATCTATGGCCCCAGTCAACCGATGATGCTGGGCATTACTGGTCGTCCCGAGTCACTGGCAGAAAATACGATTGAGCCAATGGAAGGGCATGGTTTGCAAGCAAGTTCAATTGGATTTCTGATCGAGCCTGACAACCCGATGGTTTGGCGGGGCCCCATGGTGACCTCCGCTTTGGAGCAACTTCTACGCCAAACCCGTTGGCGTGATCTTGATTATCTAATTGTGGATATGCCGCCAGGCACTGGTGATATTCAGTTAACACTTTCACAAAAGGTTCCGGTCACCGGATCAGTGATTGTCACCACACCTCAAGATATTGCCCTGCTAGATGCTCGTAAAGGGCTCAAGATGTTTGAGAAAGTGGGGATTCCCATCATCGGCATTATTGAAAACATGAGTACCTATGTGTGTCCGAAATGCAATCACGAGGAGCATATCTTTGGTGAGGGCGGTGGTAAGAAAATGTGCCAAGACTATGGCGTCGACTTTCTTGGTGCTCTCCCACTCAATCTCTCCATTCGTGAGCAGGCAGACTCCGGAAGACCCACGGTGGTTGCTGATCCTGATGGTGCAATCAGCGCGATCTACAAAGGGATTGCGCGTCAAGTCGCGATTCGGATAGCAAACCTTAGCAAAGATATGACCAGCAAGTTCCCAAGTATTGTGGTGCAAAAGACCTAACGGATCACTGGTATGCGTTTTGCCATCGTCATTCGAAAGCAAAAAATTGATAATCCATGGCAGAACTATCGTTGGCGACCAGTTGAGGTGATACCCGATATTGGTCAGTTTGGGAAGGTTCTGGAGCAAGCAGGAACCGAGCAAAACCGTAAGGTTGTTGGACGACTTCTAGAGCGGGATCATGATGGCGAATCTTGGGTCTTTGCAGGATTTGACTTCCAGTTCTTTCGGGATGAAGCTGAAGGCTACTATTTAAATTCCACCTCACCCAATCCGTGTTGGTTTGTGATGTGGCGTCTTGAAACCGATTTCGAGATTTATATAGAGCCAAATTCAATGCCGATGGTAAGTAATGATGATGGGGCGGGGCTTGCGATACCCCATCGATTAATGTTGAGCTACAACGAGGCAGCCCGATTGATTGATGGCGGGGAGCAGGTCGATACAAGCCCGCTGCAAGAGGAGATGAAAGTATTCTTAGCCCAATACGTTGCAGAGAATTACAAACCTGAGCCCAAAAAACGTGCGAAGCCGGTCTCGTTTAAAGGCGCCAACCGCCCAGCGGAGCCTTAATGGCTGACAATAATTTTTTATCTCGCTGGTCCCGAAAAAAAGCTGGGCTTGTGGAAGAGTCCGCTCCAGTGCCATCGACTGCTCCCATTACTAAAGCACCTGATGCGCTATTAAAAGAAGTAAATAATGAAGTAAGTAATGAAGTAAAAAAAGAAATTTCTGCCCCAGACCAGGCGCAGCAGCCCCCAGCCCCAACCATCGAGGATGTTGAAAAAATCGATGTGAAATCACCTGATTTTTCAGCGTTCATGCGTCCCGATGTCGATCCTGTCGTCCAGCAAGCTGCTCTTAAGAAAATGTTCAGCGATCCGCACTTCAATGTGATGGATGGTTTGGATATTTATATTGACGATTACTCAAAACCCGATCCAATTCCATTAGATATGCTAAAGCGCATGCAGCAATCAGAGCTTTTAGGCATCTTCAAGTCTACCGAGGAGCTCTATCCCGATAGTAAGCAAGATGCCTTGGATCAAGCGGATGCGATTCAGACATCGGCCGAGGGAGGTGTGCAAATTGAGGAATCATCACAAGCGGCTCCCATGGTCACCCAAGACGGCGCCCAGCCAATCGATATAGAATCAGAGTCATTAAACCAAAAAGTGGTTGATGAGAAACCGAGTGGAGAGAGACAGGCAAAACGCGATTCCGATTCTTCAGGGTCTTAGCGTAAAGCTTTAAAACAAAATGAGTAAAAAATTAGTCTGCGATTGCAATCGCAGCATGCCGCTTGACCCAAAAGAAATGGGTATGCCCATTCATACATCCTTATGTCGCCAAGAGGTGGGACATTTTCTAAATGCTCTAAATGAGTCTGAGCCGATTGTGGTCGCTTGTACCCAAGAGCGTGCTCTGTTTTCTGAGCTTGCTGGTCAGGCAGAAAAGCCATTGATTGCGCCCCTTAAGTTTGTCAATATTCGCGAGATGGCCGGTTGGTCAAGAGATGCGAAGGAGTCACACCCAAAGATCAAAGCTTTACTTTCAGCAACCGATTTGCCTGAGCCCGATGCGGTACCAATTGTTGACTATCACAGTGATGGACGTGTACTGATCATTGGGCCAGGAGATCAAGCCATCTATTGGGCGCAGCGGCTTGGCCAGTCATTAGAAGTGAGTGTCCTGTCAACCGAGGCCGGCACCTTGCCCACTGGGCGTAGCTACCCAATATTTACCGGAAACATCACGAGTCTTGAAGGCTATTTAGGGCGTTTTATTGCCAAATGGGAGCTCACCAATCCAATTGATCCCGAGATGTGTACACGGTGTGGAGCATGCGTTGCCGTATGCCCTGAAAATGCGATCGATTTATCGTTTCAGATTGATTTGGATAAATGCAAATCTCATCGTGCTTGCGTCACTGCGTGTGCTGGCATCGGCGCAATAAATTTTGAGCGAGCCGAGCGATCACGAGAGGGCGAGTTTGATTTAATTCTTGATCTACAGGCCACCCCTAGCATCCAAATCAGTCAAAAACCTCAGGGATATTTTGCTCCCGGCCCCGATCGATTTGAGCAATCCTTGGCAGCCAGTCAATTACTCGGAATGATTGGTGAGTTTGAGAAGCCAAAGTATTTTGTCTACACCGAAAAAATTTGTGCGCATGGGCGTAATGGCAAAGTAGGTTGCTCCGCATGCATTGATGTGTGTTCAACGCAAGCAATTCAGTCAGTGTTTAAGGATGGACAGGGCAAAGTAGAGGTCAATCCAAACCTCTGTATGGGATGCGGTGCTTGTGCGACGGTTTGTCCATCAGGCGCGATGCGTTATAACTTTCCAAGCGTCGCGTATCAGGGACGGCAGATCAAAACACTGGCACAAACCTATTTAAACGGTATTGGTAGTTCGAAGCCTGGTCAGAATGCGCCAACCTTATTGATACATAGCCAACAGGCTGGCACCACTCTTTTGGAGAATCTCGGGCGTGCTGCCCGCACGAAACCAAAAGAGATTGTTGGACTGCCTGCATTTGTGATTCCATTTGCTGTTGAACATATCGCTTCAACTGGGATTGATTTATGGTTCGGTGCACTGTCGTATGGTTTTGGTGAGGTCATATTGCTACTGAGTGGTGATGAGGATCCTGGATACCGAGGTGCGCTTACCGAGCAGGCCGATCTAGCGAATTCCATTTCTCAGGCATTAGGCTTTGGCGAGAGAGTACGCTGCATCATGGCCTCCTCAAGTTCGGATATTGATGCAGTCAATCAGGTCATGACTGAGTTACTCACCCGTAAAGCCCAAAAGTTGATGGCACCTCCAGCCAGCTTTGCGTTGGCAATGCAAAAGCGCGAGACCCTTGAAATGAGTCTGGAGCATTTATTGCAATTTGCTCCACAGGTGCTTCCCGCTGAGGGTATTCCATTGCCAGCTCACTCACCCTTAGGGGCAATCGCGGTCAATAAAGATGCATGTACGCTTTGCATGTCCTGTGTGGGGGCATGCCCTGAGGGTGCTTTATTAGATAACCCTGATGAGCCACAGCTCTCATTTATTGAGAAACAGTGCGTGCAATGCGGACTTTGTGAACAAACCTGTCCAGAGAGCGCAATCACTTTAAGCCCCCGTTTAAGTTCGATTGAGCAACGAAAGCAAAAAGTCTTGCTTAATAAAACCGAGCCGTTTCATTGCATCAGTTGTGGCAAGGCATTTGGAACCCTGAAGATGGTCGAGTTGATGCTTGGTCGAATTGGTACCCATCACGCCTTCTCAGGCGAGGCTTTAAATCGCCTGAAAATGTGTAGCGATTGCCGTGTCGTGGATATGATGAAAAAAGAACTGTGAAAAATCATGAGCGAAGCAAATACCCCCCAGACACCAGAACTTAGCCAAGAGGGTCTCGCTGAAGACTTGGCGCGTGCCGATTTGTATGGCCTGCTAGCGAACTTATTTTTTCAGCCGCCAGATCAAGTATTGCTCGATCAAATTAGCGCATCAGGTAATACAGATTCTTCAGATGATCAAGCGCCGTTAGCCAGTGTTTGGACAAACTTAGTTGAGGCGGCCAAGCATAGTAAGGCATCAGATTGGAAAGCAGAATACGACAGTAGTTTTTTGGGGGTAGGGAAACCCAATGTTTTTTTATACGGCTCCTACTATCTCGCTGGGCATTTACATGAAAAGCCGCTCCTAGACATTAGGCGCTCACTTTTGCAATTTGGACTGGAGGCCTCTGATTCAGTTGCCGAAACCGAGGATCATATTGCAGCTTTATTTGAGGTCATGCGTTACCTCATCGCGGGGGAGGATGTGGAGGTAGCGAATTTGACCAATCAGCGAATATTTTTCAACGATCATATTCGCCCTTGGTATGACGAATTGTGCGATGCAATCGACGCTGATCCGGAAACCCATTTGTACAAAGCCGTCTCGGCGCTGACCCGAGAGTTTTTGGCGATTGAGGGTCAAAGTTTTGATATGGTTTAGTCAAATTTAATTGACACCATAGTTTTTGCATTTAAGGGTAAATCCTAGCGTCTAAAACATGCAAAAACTTACATAAATATTTCAATTCTTCTACACTGAAAGTGTTGATATGCATCAACTATATTCGTGTAAAGGAATATTTATGGATAGCAAAAAAGTTGTAGACGCTCAAGAAAAATCCAAACCATCTCGTCGTAAATTTTTCATTGGTGCGGGAGTCACAGTTGGAGCGGCTGCTGTTGCTTCTCAAACACCGCTTGGTCAGGCAATTGTTCAGGATGTTGCTGAGGCAGTCACCAGTAAGCCTGATGGCTATCACCTAACTGCTCATATTAAGAAGTATTACCAAACAACGCTCGTTTAATTGAGCGTTTTTTATTGAACGAAACTATTTATTGCTTATCGCAGGAGTCTCACCATGAGCCTAACTCGCAAATCAACCTCAACCTCCAGCCGGGTTCCGTCCCAACTGATTGGCAGTCTATCCCGCGGATTGCGTTCAGCAGTTCCGACCATGGACCGCCGTACGTTCTTAAAACGTTCCGGTATTGGTGTTGGTGCTGGTATTGCCGCTACTCAATTAAACATGCTTCAAAAAGCGAATGCGGCTGAGACCAAGGCGATGCTTGATGGCAAAGGCAAGATTGAAGTGAAGCGTACGGTCTGTACTCACTGCTCAGTCGGTTGCTCGTTTGATGCAACCGTTGAAAATGGGGTATGGGTTCGTCAAGACCCCGTGTTCGAATCGCCTATCAATATGGGTGGCGCATGCGCAAAGGGCGCTGCATTACGTGAGCATGGGCATGGTGACTATCGTTTGCGTACTCCCATGAAGTTAGTGGATGGTAAGTACCAGAAAATTTCTTGGGACCAGGCGCTTGATGAAATTACCGCCAAGATGAAAGATCTGCGTTCAAAGTACACGCCAGACTCCATCTTCTTTATCGGCTCATCCAAGTACAACAACGAGCAAGCCTATTTGCTCCGTAAGTTTGTATCGTTCTACGGTACGAATAATACCGATCACCAAGCGCGTATTTGCCACTCGACTACCGTTGCAGGTGTAGCAAATACCTGGGGTTATGGTGCAATGACCAATAGCTATAACGACATGATGAATTCGAAGGCTGCGTTGTACATCGGGTCGAATGCCGCTGAAGCGCACCCCGTATCCATGTTGCATATGTTGCATGCGAAAGAGAATGGCTGCAAAGTGATCGTTGTCGATCCACGCTATACGCGAACCGCTGCAAAATCGGATCAGTACGTACGGATTCGTTCTGGCACTGACATCCCATTCCTCTTTGGTGTGCTGTATCACATCTTCCAAAACGGTTGGGAAGATAAGAAATACATCAACGATCGCGTCTTTGGGATGGATGACATTCGTAAGGAGGTGATGGAGAAATGGACCCCTGCAAATGTCGAAGCAGCTTGCGGGGTTCCAGAGGCACAAGTGAAGAAGGTTGCAGAAACCATGGCCAAAAATCGTCCAGGAACGATTGTTTGGTGTATGGGACAAACGCAGCACACGATTGGTAACGCCATGGTTCGTGCATCTTGCATCTTGCAATTAGCGCTCGGAAATATTGGCGTATCCGGTGGTGGCGCCAACATTTTCCGTGGCCACGATAACGTTCAGGGCGCAACGGATGTTGGTCCAAATCCAGATTCTTTGCCTGGTTACTATGGCCTCGCTGCTGGCTCGTGGAAACATTACGCTGCTGTTTGGGGTGTTGACTATGAGTGGATTAAAGGTCGCTATGCCCCTGACATGATGGAGAAGTCAGGGACCACCGTTTCTCGTTGGATTGACGCTGTCCTTGAAAAAGATGATATGGTCGATCAAGCCACTGCAGTGAAGGGCGTGTTCTTCTGGGGCCATGCACCCAACTCCCAAACCCGTGGCTT
>JBDLUB010000049.1:0-7051 GCA_039805525.1 Pseudomonadota bacterium
TTAGTGAGTGCCGAGTTGTGTGGTGCGAATCGAACAACACAGTGAGCGTATGCTTAAACCAATGTTGTAAAACTGTTTAATTACTCAAAATCATCGTTATGATTCCGTCGCTCTAACCAGCTGAGCTAATTCGCCGAACTGAGAATTGTAGCAAATTGACTGTGGTGCTGTGTGAATGTGCTCGCTGTGGCTGACTCTAACTGATGGCTCAAACCGTTGTGGCTACGGGCTTTAATCCTGCTTGGGAAATGTCATTTAAAACGACAGTCTAGAGTTAGAGTCAGGCGTGCTCAGCCATGGTCGATCCCGCCACGTGTTACCAAGAATCACAATTGCTCACTTATTTAGCTATTTTCTTTTAGTTCAGCGGATTGATTGATCCATTGACAAAACGTACGTTTTTACGTACTATGTTGGAAAGGAGTTAAATCATGACCACATTAACCGCAAGTGAAGCGCGTGCAGGTTTATATCGCTTAATTGATCAAACTGCAGAAACACATAAGCCAGTGCTTATTTCAGGCAAGCGCAGTAATGCCGTTTTAATTTCTGAAGAAGATTGGAGTGCCATTCAGGAAACGCTGTATCTATTAGCTATCCCAGGAATGCGCGAGTCCATTAAAGAATCTATGGCAGAGCCTTTGGCTAAGAGCAAAAGGACATTGAAGTGGTAGCTTGGAATTTGGCCTATTCCAAGTTTGCCCTTAAAGACGCTAAAAAACTCTCAGCTGCTGGATTAAGAGATAAAGCCCAGAATTTATTGGATCTATTAGCAGTAGATCCGTTTCAAAATCCGCCGCCATACGAAAAGTTGGTGGGGGATTTAAGGGGTGCTTATTCTCGCAGAATCAATATTCAACATCGTTTAGTTTACGAGGTTTTTCGTAAAGAAAAGACTGTTCGTATTTTGAGGATGTGGACCCACTACGATTAATTTATCGTTTAAAACGACTGAGAATTTTCCCGAAACTTCGAGCTGATGATTCCGTCGCCCTAACCAGCTGAGCTAATTCCCAGAATTGTGAATCCTGCAACTAATATAAGTGCGACATTAACTGGTGGCCATTCCTGGAATTAGAAGCGCTTTACTAGACTCAAGGCAATCGCAGGGGCTGTTTTGTAATTGGTGCTGAGTACGGTATTACCATTTGGATCAATTGCTGAAACGCTACCACCGACATTAGCGATCGTATAGAGATCTAGTAAAGTGGTTCGATCAAATGCATATGAGAATCGCGCAAAAATGGGAACAAATTTGTTTTGTCCGACGCCGCCAGCATAGGCACTGGAGTTGCTAAGGCGAAAGCGGTAACTGCGATAAGCCGCACCGCCTGATATCTTAAATTGGGGTGTGACCGCATAACTCAATTCAAGGCCTGCGCCACCAGCAGGGCCGCCAGGAAATGGATTGTTAAGATTCCAGCGGTCGGTAATTTTCCAATCAATCACAATGAAAGGAAAAATACGATTGGTATCTATTTGTCGAAAGACTCCAGTACCTAAACCAAGATTGAGAGTGGGCGAAAGTTGCTTGGAAGCATTCACAATCGTGCCATAGGTTAAAGAGTTACCAAGCTCAGCACCTTGTTCGGCATTTGACTCAATGGTAGGAATTAAATTAAGTTTCCAATCCGAATCAAATTTATGGGAGTAAATAAAACTCACCCCAGGGCTTTGAATGGTGCCCCAAGGATTTTTGCCTCCTAAGTTATAGGCCTGCATATTGCTCCAGTTCCAAAACTCGGTTTCATAGCGTAATGACACACCAACTGTAGTGACTGGAGAGACATTGTTTAGAAGTCCGAGTGATGCGCTGGCATACGACCATCCAAAGCTACCCCCAGAATTTAGATTGGTATTAAATTGATTAATGCCAACTGCACTGAAAGACGCTTTCAGTCCAGGACTTTGAGAAATCCCAGTGGGTTGAGCTAAGGAGAGAGGGGCATATCCACTAAAGACGACAAAACTAGCAAAGAGGACTAGGTATCTGAGCATTTATAGATGTCTTATTTAAAAGTCCATTTGGCCCATGTAAAAAGAACATTCCCAAAACCATCACCACCGGGCACAAAGGAAGTTTGAAGACTGAGATTTTTATAGCCCAGTGAGCCAACAGGGAGCAATCCAGGGAAAGGGATGTAATTAAAAATATCTTGCCGCGACATCATAAATACCGTTGCTCCTACGCCAACTCTCCAATTTCGATTGGCAGACAAGTTCCAGGTTGGGATCCAACCATATCCAGCCATGTATTGATAAACGCCATGAGAGTCTCTGAAGGTCATGGCATAGAGCCCCTCCCAATTACCACGATTGTTATATAGACCCTTCCCAATCCCAAGTCCTAGTGGGATATCGGTGTACTGATCTAACTTCTCTGGAGGATAGGCATAGGGCATATGGTAGGTATACAAAGGCAAATACCCGACCACATCACCTTGGGTCCAAATGGTTTCAACCTTGGATTTGACCGAATCTTTGAAAGATGTGTTCGCATCTACCAAAGTGATCATGCTCAACTGAAGAAATAGGAACAAAAGAAATCGCATTCGGAATTAATCTTTATCACCAATGTTCACCACACTAGTTAAGCATGAATTCACGGTTAGGGTAGCCCTAATGATGTAGGGGCTTTAGTTATGGGGTTTGATATCCTAAGGAACGCAGTATCTCTTTGGGTTTAGGCGATTGCATAAACTCGTAGAGCCGTATTGCATCTGGGGTGGGATTTTTAATTAGCACCATCCGTTGTTTAATTGACTGATAGCCTTCGGTTAGCTCAACAGAGGAGATCTGTTTGGCAACAGATGGTGATCTAGCAATCGAGAGGGCGGTAAAGCCGATATCAGCAGACCCAGTCGTTACAAACATCGCTGCCATGGCAATATTGTCGGCATATACAATCTTCGAGTTTGCCAACTCCCATAAATTACTAGCTTTTAAATACTCAATACTTGCACGTCCATAGGGCGCAAGTTCGGGCTTTGCTAGAGCAATCTTATTAGCCCTCTTGATGGCATCTGTAATTTTCTCTTTAGAGTTATCCAGAGCAATTCCTTTGCCTTTATTGGCAATCAGCGCTAATTTGCCAATCGCATAAATAGTGCCCTCATTGACCGTTTTCCCCTTTTTAAATAGCTCAAGAGGATATTGCTCGTCTGCAGAAATAAATAGGTGAAACGGGGCGCCGTTCATAATTTGTGAGGCAAAGTTTCCGGAAGAGCCATAGATGACCTTTAACTCACCCTTGTTCTCCTGCTGGAACTGATTCTGGATCTCAATAAATGCGTCTTTCATATTGGCTGCCACGACGACAAAGGTTGCTTGAGCATGTGCAAGCCCAGCAATCAGCGAACAAGAAAGAATTAGTAGGAGTTTTGGAATCATGAAGTCAGTTGCCGAATTTTGAAGAGCAAGGTGAGGTTGGTCTCAATCGCCAATATTTGTTGGATTAAAGTGGCTCGCATTTTCAGATCAGTATCGCCAATCAATTGATTACGGTGGCACTGATACAACTTGAAAAACATATCCTCGGTGAGCCCAAATTGTTCCCAATCGAACATCATATTGAGTTGTGCCTCGCGTAATGCCTTTTGGACAGACCTAGAATCGGGATGTTTGGATTGACTCAAGATGTGGTCTGAGTTTTTAAATAGAGTCACTTTGAGTTCTTCAAAGCGGCGCTTGATGGCTTCATGACGAGTTCGTTCATCCTCTTCCATATCGGCAAATAGCAGGCGCGTAAATGCTTCAATCTCTCGATACTTTGCTTCCAAAGCATCGATCTTGGTAGACGTTTGTAAATCGACCTCTTCTAAAAACATCGAATCATTACCCGAGTTGCTTTACAAAGCGGCCATCTTCCATCTCTGCTTTGGGTCGAACCCATAAGGTTTGGTTGCGAAGCGCCTCATAAATGTATACATCATCAAGATTGGCTTCTATCTTTCCTAAGCCAATCACACGATAGAGTCCACCTGACTTGAGATGAATTAATTGGTCACCTGCCTGAAATTTTGCCGTAGATGTCATCAGAAATTTATATGGATAGCCTATAAAATCCACACTTTACATGGAACTTAACAAAGGTTGGCAATGAATTTATTCACCCCCGTCACGCTTGGCTTACTCTCCCTTGAAAACCGAATCTTGATGGCACCACTAACCCGGATGCGTGCGGGTGATGACGGCGTACCAGGACCATTGGCAGCCGAGTACTATGCGCAACGTGCTTCTGCTGGCCTCATCATTAGTGAAGCAACACAAATCTCACCATTGGGTAAAGGCTATCCTGCAACCCCCGGTATTTACAGTGATGCGCAGGTGGCTGCGTGGCGGACAGTGACTGATGCAGTGCATGCGCGGGGTGGCAAAATTGTTTTGCAGTTATGGCATGTTGGGCGCATCTCCCATTCCTCACTTCATCCGGATGAAGGCTTGCCAGTTGCTCCCTCAGCCATTAAACCCGCAGGCAAAGTCTATACCGCATCTTGGTCCTTGGCCGAGTATGAAACCCCAAGAGCATTAACCCTCGAAGAGATTGGGCGGTTGAAGGCGGATTATGTGCATGCTGCCGAACAGGCTAAAGCTGCTGGGTTCGATGGCGTCGAGTTACATGCTGCCAAGGGTTATTTGTTAGATCAGTTTCTACAAGATCGTACGAATCAGCGAACTGATGCATATGGAGGCTCGATAGCCAATCGCTGTAAATTAGTGCTGGAAATACTGGAGACCATTATTCCTATTTGGGGTAGTGGTCGTGTCGGAATCCGTTTATCGCCTTATGGCACATTCAATGATATTGCTGATTCTGATCCGAAAGGTTTGTTTGCCCATTTGATTAACGAACTCAATCGATTCAATTTATCGTATCTGCATCTAATTGAGCCGCGCGCAACGACTGCCGGGGGCAATGATCAGCTGGTGGCTGATGCGCCACGTACAGGCCAACTATTTCGTTCCTTATTTACGGGTAAGGTAGTGTTGGCTGGAGGCTTTGACCAAGCCAGCGCTGAGAAAGCAATTGCTGATGGCGAGGCCGATGCGATTGCATTTGGCAGACTGTTTATTGCCAATCCCGATTTGCCAAAACGCTTTGAGTTAAACGCTCCATTAAACCCCTATCAGCGCGCCACATTCTATGGCGGCAATGAAAAGGGTTACACCGATTATCCAGCGCTATAAGTCCATTCATTACAATGGAGGGATTGATTCTTATATGCGAACCCCCGAATAGTTATGGCCACCTACCAAACAGAGCGCGTGCTCTCTGTCAAGCACTGGAACGAAAGTTTATTTAGCTTTACAACGACCCGCAATCGTGGACTACGTTTTCGTAACGGCCATTTTTTAATGATCGGCCTTGAAGTGGATGGTAAGCCATTGGCTCGTGCCTATAGTGTGGTGAGCCCCAACTATGAGGAGCATTTGGAGTTCTTTAGTATCAAAGTACCCAATGGCCCATTGACCTCGCGGCTTCAGCATATTCAGGTGGGCGACCCCATTCTTGTGAGCGAGAAATCCGTTGGCACCCTGGTGATTGATGATCTCAACCCGGGAAAGCATTTGTATCTATTTAGTACTGGAACCGGCTTAGCTCCATTTCTGAGTATTATTCGTGATCCAGATACCTATGAGCGGTTTGAGAAAATTGTTTTGGTCCACGGCGTGCGCGTAGTGAGTGAGCTTGCCTATCAGGACTACCTTACAAACGAATTACCCAATGATGAGTTTTTGGGGGAGTTGGTACGCAATCAACTCATTTATTACCCCACGGTGACACGCGAAGCCTATTCCCATACGGGTCGTTTAACTACCGCGATTGAATCCGGAAAATTGTTTACCGATATTGGATTGCCACCACTTGATCCGGCGGTGGATCGCGCCATGATCTGTGGCAGCCCTGCAATGCTGAAAGAAACCAGCGAGTTATTGGATCAACGGGGCTTTAAAGTTTCTCCATCCTCTGGAGAGCTGGGTGACTATGTCTTCGAGCGGGCTTTTGTCGAGAAGTAGTCCAAAAAAGAAGCCCCTTGCGGGGCTTAAATTCAAAGGAAATAAATCAGCCTTCATTTAATAGCAAGGTTGTCAATTTCACTATACAGATTTATCAGTAATTAAAAACCCTAGGTTGGGCTCTGTGATTTTGCTGATAAACCACTAGAATTCAGTGATCATGCGCATTGAAGATACTGATCCAGCCCGGCATAACGCCATTGAGTACCCCATGGAAGTGGGCGCACCGAAATTTGCGCCGGTTCCCATTCGTGAGGAAAAAGATAAAGCTATCAATATTGCTAGGGCGCATGCCAATCAAGAATATGAGCGCATCATGGAGCAGGCCGCAGTATTGATGCGTCAAGCGAAAGCGCTGCAAGCACGTTTAGATGCAACCGAAATGGTTCATGCGGCTAAGTTTAGTTTTAGTCCAGTCTATGGCAAAAAATATTATTTGTATCAGGATGAGAGCGTCGGTTCCTATCGTTTAGTTCAAAACGCTCCCAGCGAGTGGAGTTGTGGTGTTCCAGCAGGCTGGTCTTTTTGCCAGGTAGTTCGTAAGTTGGGCGACAGTACCTGGGAAGTGGTGGAAGACTAAATCAATGAGGTGAAGAAATGAAAAAGTCGGATAGCCGTTGTTGTGGATCCGGTGTTTGCATTATTAATGACGCCGGAGAGTGTTGGTGTGGCCAAAAGTGGGATGGTGAAAAAATGGTGCATATGCCATTAAATCTTGACGCACCCCAAGACGAGGCCATGCAAGTCAAGTTTGAAAGCAAAAATGATCAGGCTTGATTAATTCCCCTGACGCTTTTTGTGCAGATAGGCGATGGTTCGAAAGTGAGCATACGCCATTACAACGGCCAAAATAGCAACAGAGTACTTGAGGGGAATCTGAAAGAGCATCTCTAGGAGTAGGGCAAAGAAAAATGCCCATGCCATCATGCTCAGATACGAGATGGCAATAAAAAAATCCCTTAACTTTGATTGATCTAAAAGTCGTGAATACACCATACCGATGGGTATTAACGCAATTAATAGATACAAAACC
>JBDLUB010000050.1:0-6877 GCA_039805525.1 Pseudomonadota bacterium
CGAACTCAAAAAGCAAGGTGCCGATGACATCATTGTGTTTGTGGGTGGTGTCATTCCGCGTCAGGATTACGAGTTTTTGTATGAGGCGGGCGTGAAGGGTATCTACGGACCTGGTACGCCGATCCCTGCATCTGCAAAAGATGTGCTCGAGCAAATTCGGAACAACCTGCGTTAAGTCCTCTTTATGCCCAATGCCCCAAGCGATGAGCAGTTAGTGGCGGCCTTGCTCGGCAAGCCCTGTGCGGACCAACGCCGGGCATTAGCTAAAGCCATTACTTTGCTGGAGTCGACGCGACCCGATCATCGCGCGCGCGCCGATCAATTACTCAATACCATCTTGCCGCACACGGGACAATCCTTTCGTCTTGGAATCTCAGGAGTGCCCGGGGTTGGTAAATCCACTTTAATTGAGAACTTAGGTCTTTACTTAATTTCCAAAGGCCATCGGGTCGCGGTCCTGGCGATTGATCCATCCTCAAGTTTGTCCGGTGGATCGATCTTAGGTGATAAGACCCGCATGGAATTACTGTCAGTCAATGAGAATGCCTTCATTCGTCCAAGTCCATCCTCTGGAACCTTGGGTGGTGTTGCCGAGCGCACCCGAGAGGTGATGCTCTTAGCGGAAGCCGCTGGGCATGACGTGGTGATCGTAGAGACCGTTGGAGTAGGGCAAAGTGAGATCGCGGTGGCTGGGATGACCGATCTCTTTATGTTGTTGCAACTCCCCAATGCCGGCGATGATCTACAAGCTATTAAAAAGGGTGTGATGGAGATCGCGGACCTCATTGTGATTAACAAGGCGGACCTTGATCCAGATGCAGCCACCCGTGCCCAAGCATTTATTACGAGCTCCTTGCGCTTAATGGGGTTTCAGGGAAACCCAGACCACGCCGCTCATCATGCGGAGCAATGGCATCCCCTTGTGATGCAAATGAGTGCACTCCTTAATCAAGGTGTAGCGCAGTTATGGGATGAAATTACTCGCTTTCGGTCGCTCGAAACAAACAATGGCCATCTACAGAAACGTCGTCGTCAGCAAGCCACTGCTTGGATGTGGGAGCGCATCGATAGCGCTCTCAAAAGTAATTTTAAGAACCATCCCGGAGTACAGCGGTTATTACCCGAGCTCAGTGTCGCCGTGAATGAGGGCACGATCGCACCTTCTGTGGCCGCGCGTCGCTTGCTAGACGCGATGCAAACACCCGATATTCAATAGGAGTTTCTATGCAAGACATTATTTCTCAATTGGAATCTAAGCGCGAGTTAGCACGTCTTGGGGGCGGTCAAAAGCGCATTGCTGCTCAGCACGCCAAAGGCAAGCTCACTGCACGCGAGCGGATCGAGTTACTACTCGACGAAGACTCATTTGAAGAGTGGGATATGTTTGTTGAGCATCGCTGCACGGATTTTGGGATGGCCGATCAAACTGTGCCTAGCGATGGCGTCGTCACCGGGTACGGGATGATTAATGGACGCTTGGCGTTTGTGTTCTCGCAAGATTTCACGGTGCTGGGTGGATCTCTATCGGAAGCCCATGCCGAGAAAATCTGCAAGATCATGGATCAGGCCATGAAAGTCGGCGCACCTGTGATTGGACTTAATGATTCTGGTGGCGCTCGAATTCAGGAGGGGGTCGCCTCGCTAGGGGGTTATGCAGAGATCTTCCAACGGAACGTATCCGCTTCAGGTGTGATTCCGCAGATCTCTTTAATTATGGGACCCTGTGCCGGTGGGGCAGTGTACTCACCTGCTTTAACGGATTTCATCTTCATGGTGAAAGACACCTCCTATATGTTTGTGACTGGACCCGAGGTGGTGAAAACCGTAACCCACGAAGATGTCACCGCAGAAGATTTGGGTGGTGCGAATACCCATTCCACCGTATCCGGAGTCTGTGACCTGGCATTTAATAACGATGTCGAGGCGATCATGATGCTGCGTCGTTTCTACAGTTATCTACCGCTCTCGAATAAAGAAAAGGCCCCATTTCTGGGGGGTCTCGTTTGGTCGGATGAGCCCGATTACTCGCTCGATACATTGGTGCCTCTCAACCCCAATCAGCCGTATGACATGAAAGAGCTGATTCACAAGATTGTGGATGATGCAGACTTCTTTGAGTTGCAGCCTGACTATGCGAAGAACATCATCATTGGCTTTGCACGCATTGGCGGTCAGACAGTCGGTATCGTTGCCAATCAACCTCTGGTGCTCGCAGGGTGTTTGGATATCAAATCATCAATTAAAGCCGCTCGGTTTGTGCGCTTTTGTGATGCCTTTAATATCCCGGTCGTGACCTTAGTCGACGTGCCAGGCTTTATGCCAGGTACCGCTCAAGAGTACGGCGGCATCATTAAACACGGCGCTAAATTACTCTATGCCTACGCCGATTGCACCGTTCCCAAAGTAACCTTAATTACCCGCAAAGCCTATGGCGGCGCCTACGATGTGATGGCATCCAAGCATTTAAGAGGCGATGTGAACTTTGCCTGGCCCTCAGCAGAAATTGCGGTGATGGGACCGAAGGGCGCTGTTGAAATTATCTTCCGCGAAGAAAAAAGTGATTCGCAAAAGATTGCCGAGCGTGAAGCAGAGTACAAAGCGAAGTTTGCAAACCCCTTTGTCGCAGGACGGCGTGGCTACATTGATGACGTCATCATGCCTCATGAGTCCCGTAAGCGGATTGCACGATCACTCGCGATGTTGCAAGACAAGGATTTGCAAAATCCCCCTCGTAAGCACGGCAACATCCCTCTTTAATTTAATCGACTAACGAATCACTATGTTTAAGAAAATCTTAATTGCGAACCGCGGTGAAATTGCATGCCGAGTGATGCTTACTGCTAAGCGCTTGGGAATTCAAACCGTTGCAGTCTACTCTGAAGCGGATGCTGAGGCCCGTCATGTGCGGATGGCCGATGAGGCCGTTTGCATTGGACCACCCCCATCGCGCGAGTCCTACTTGCAAATGGATCGGATCATTGCGGCGTGTAAAGAAACAGGTGCGCAAGCAGTGCACCCGGGTTATGGCTTCTTGTCTGAGAATGAGGAGTTCGCCAAACGCGTTGAGGAAGAGGGCATTATCTTTATTGGCCCCAAATACCAATCAATTGCTGCGATGGGCGACAAGATTGCTTCTAAGAAACTCGCTTTAGAGGCAAAGGTAAACACCATTCCCGGCCATAATGCGGCCATTGATGATCCCCAGGCTGCGGTAAAAATTGCGCAGGGGATTGGTTACCCAGTGATGATCAAGGCCTCCGCTGGTGGTGGGGGTAAGGGATTGCGCGTTGCGTATAACGACCAAGAAACCGCTGAAGGCTTTGTGGCTTGCAAGAATGAAGCGCTCAATAGTTTTGGTGACGACCGTGTCTTTATTGAGAAGTTTGTGGAAGAACCGCGGCATATTGAGATCCAGGTATTAGGTGATGCGCACGGTAATGTAGTGTATCTGTGGGAGCGTGAGTGCTCAATCCAGCGCCGTCATCAAAAAGTGATTGAAGAAGCGCCATCTCCATTTTTGGATGACGCGACTCGTAAAGCCATGGGTGAACAAGCGGTAGCTCTCGCAAAGGCAGTTAACTACCAATCGGCAGGCACCGTTGAGTTTGTGGTTGGTAAAGACAAGTCCTTCTATTTCTTGGAAATGAACACGCGTTTGCAAGTTGAGCATCCGGTCACCGAATGCATCACTGGACTTGATCTCGTGGAGCAAATGATCCGGGTGGCTGCCGGTGAGAAATTGGCATTTACCCAAAACCAGATTCCACGCAATGGCTGGGCTATGGAGTGTCGGATTAATGCGGAGGACCCTTTACGAAACTTCTTACCCTCGACTGGGCGCTTGGTGAAGTATCAGCCTCCAGCATCTAAAGATGGCGTGCGAGTTGATACGGGTGTGTACGAGGGTGGTGAGATCCCGATGTATTACGACTCGATGATCGCAAAACTCATTACCCATGGTGTTAACCGCGAGGAGGCCATGAGCAAAATGCGCGGAGCCCTCAATGAGTTTGTGATTCGGGGGATACATTCGAACATTCAGTTCCAATCCGCCTTACTACAACACCCACGCTTCCTCTCGGGCCAGTTCAATACCGGATTTATTGCTGAAGAATTCCCCAAGGGGTTTTTAAAAGGATCTGTTGAGCCCAGTGACCCAAATCGCTTGCCAGCCTTGGTAAGTTTTGTGCACCGTCGTTATTTGGAGCGCGCAAAATTGCTTGAGGGACAGCTCTTAGGCCACGAGATGAAGATCACTCAAGAGTTTGTGGTGATGCATGGTGATACCTCTTACAACACCAAGATTGAGCAGCGTGATCACGGTTACCAAATATCCGTCAAAGCCAATCAAGGCAAGAATACGATGACGGATTATTTCTTGGAAAGCGATTGGCAACCCGGTTCGATTCGTTTGATCTATCGCTTAAATGATGGACCGACGGCATGTGCCCAAGTGGAGCGCCCAGGCTTGGGTTATGTGTTGATGCAAGACGGCGTTCATTTTGACTGCGTGGTCTTAAGTCCATTCGGGGCAGAGTTGCAACGCCGCATGCCATATAAAGCACCACCTGACACATCGAAGTTGTTACTGTCACCCATGCCTGGTCTCTTAACCAAATTGCATGTAGCCAAGGGCGACAAGGTCACAGCCGGTCAGAAATTGGTTGTGATTGAGGCCATGAAAATGGAGAACACTTTATTCGCTGCGCAAGATGGGGTGGTGGACGATATATGCGTCGCTGAGGGATCGAGTCTCGCGGTTGATCAAATCATTATTCAATTTGCGAAGTAATCACCATGAGTAGACCATTCAAAATTCTTGGAGTTCAGCAAATCGCCATTGGTGGCACCGACAAGCAAAAGCTTAAAGCGCTGTGGGTTGATCTTCTCGGCTTGCAATATAAAGATACCTTCGTATCCGAGCGCGAGAACGTCGATGAAGATATTTGTGCCATCGGTCGCGGCCCGCATGAGGTTGAAATTGATTTGATGCAACCATTTGATATCGAAAAAAAACCAGCCGTGCATCAGACCCCACTTAATCATATTGGCCTATGGGTCGATGATTTACCCAAGGCGGTGGAGTGGTTGACGCAACAGGGTCTGCGATTTGCCCCTGGTGGGATTCGCAAGGGTGCAGCAGGCCATGACATCATTTTCGTTCACCCCAAAGCAAGTGAAGAATTTATGTTTTCGGGCGAAGGGGTTTTAATTGAACTGGTACAAGCGCCACCGGATGTGATCACCGCATTGGCATAAGCCCCGATTTGTGTGCAGTGCAACATATCAGGCATAATAGTTGTCAATTTTTCATTTAATCCTTAAAACCGATTAGGAGTATTCATGTCTGGCGCCCCAATCATCGAATCCAGTGGCATTGAGCTCAAAGCCAAACTCAACCCGGATTTTGCAACCGTTGTTTCCCCTGAGGCTCTCGAGTTCGTTGCCAAATTGCATCGCGCCTTCGAGCCGCGCCGTCAGGAACTCCTCAAAAAACGGGTTGAACTCGCCAAAAAATTGGACGCTGGCCAAAAGCTTGATTTCTTGCCAGAAACCAAATCGATTCGTGAGGGTGATTGGAAAATTGCCCCAGTGCCCAAAGCGCTGGAAACTCGCCGCGTAGAGCTAACCGGTCCAGTTGATGCCAAAATGGTGATTAATGCGCTCAATTCAGGGGCTGACTCTTACATGGCAGACTTTGAGGATTCCAATAGTCCCTATTGGGAAAACATTGTGCAAGGGCATGTTAATTTAAAGAAAGCCGTGCGCCGCGATATTGAGCTCAACCTCTTTGGTAAGGAATACAAGCTCAATGAAAAAACCGCGACTTTAATCGTCCGCCCTCGCGGATGGCATCTCGATGAGAAACATGTGTTAGTGGATGGTCAGCGTGTATCGGGTGGTATTTTTGACTTCGCCATCTTCACCTTTAATAGCGGCAAGTATCTGGAGTCGAGAGGTTTAGGACCATTTTTCTATCTGCCAAAGATTGAAAGCCATCTAGAGGCCCGCTTATGGAATGACATCTTTACCATGGCCGAGAAAGAGCTGGGCATGAAGCACGGTAGCATCAAGGCAACGGTATTGGTTGAAACCATCAATGCTACCTTTGAGATGGATGAGATCCTCTATGAGTTGCGTGATCACAGTTCGGGATTAAACGCTGGTCGTTGGGATTACATCTTCTCTGCAATTAAAAAGTTCAAGCTCGATAAAAACTTCTGTTTGGCCGATCGCGTGAAGGTGACCATGACCTCGCCCTTTATGCGCTCCTACGCACTCTTTTTATTAAAGACCTGTCACAAGCGCGGTGCCCCAGCAATGGGTGGGATGAGTGCGTTCATTCCTATTAAGAATGATCCTGAGAAAAATGCAATTGCGCTTGCGGCTGTTTCGACCGATAAACGTCGTGAAGCAACCGATGGCTACGATGGCAGTTGGGTCGCCCATCCAGGTTTGGTTGAGCTGTGCATGAATGAGTTCAAAGCAGTATTGGGTGACAAACCCAATCAATTTGATCGTCAACGCGATGACGTCCAGGTCACTGCTGCGGATTTACTCAACTTTGCTCCCGAAGGACCAATCACCGAGGCGGGATTGCGTTACAACATTAATGTCGGTATCCATTACATGGGTGCTTGGCTGGCTGGTAACGGTTGCGTACCGATCCATAACTTGATGGAAGATGCCGCTACTGCTGAGATCAGTCGCTCGCAAGTCTGGCAGTGGATTCGGTCACCCAAAGGGGTTCTCGATGATGGTCGTAAAGTAACTCTTGAGCTGGTGCGTCAACTGATTGGTGAGGAGCTCGCGAAAGTTAAGGACTCGGGCGCCGTTGGACAGTTTGATCGTGCCGCCAAGATCTTTGAGGACTTGG
>JBDLUB010000051.1:0-6861 GCA_039805525.1 Pseudomonadota bacterium
TTGGTCGGTCCTCCTGGAACCGGTAAGACCTTATTGGCCCGTGCGATTGCAGGCGAAGCCAAAGTACCATTTTTCTCAATCTCCGGCTCCGACTTCGTTGAGATGTTTGTAGGCGTGGGCGCTGCGCGTGTACGTGATATGTTTGAGAACGCCAAAAAGCATGCACCTTGCATCATCTTTATTGATGAGATTGATGCGGTAGGTCGTCATCGCGGTGCCGGCATGGGCGGTGGTAACGATGAGCGCGAGCAAACCTTGAATCAAATGCTGGTTGAGATGGACGGCTTTGAGACCAATAGCGGTGTAATCGTGATTGCAGCCACCAACCGTTCCGATGTTCTGGATCGCGCCTTACTGCGCCCCGGTCGTTTTGATCGCCAAGTGCATGTTGGTTTGCCTGATATTCGTGGTCGTGAGCAAATTCTGCGTGTGCACATGCGCAAAGTACCGATTAATGCTGATGTTGATCCTGCGGTCTTGGCTCGTGGTACTCCAGGGTTCTCGGGCGCCGATCTGGCTAACTTGGTGAATGAAGCGGCTTTGTTTGCAGCTCGTCGTAGTAAGCGCGCCGTGGATATGCAAGACTTCGAAGATGCTAAGGACAAGATCTATATGGGTCCTGAGCGCAAGTCGGCGGTGATGCGTGAGGAAGAGCGGCGCAATACGGCTTATCACGAGTCGGGTCATGCGGTGGTGGCGAAGATGCTGCCAAAGGCCGATCCAGTGCATAAGGTCACCATCATGCCGCGCGGTATGGCGCTGGGCGTAACCTGGCAGCTGCCAGAGTTTGATCGTGTGAACTTATACAAAGATCGCATGCTTGAAGAGCTTGCTATTTTGTTTGGTGGTCGTGCTGCCGAAGAGGTGTTCTTGGGCTCGATGAGTACTGGTGCATCCAACGACTTTGAGCGCGCCACCAAAATGGCTCGTGATATGGTGACTCGCTATGGTATGAGCGATAGCTTGGGTACCATGGTCTATGTCGACACGGAGCAAGACAGCATGTTCGGTCGCATGAACAGCAAGACCGTATCGGAACTGACTCAACAAAAAGTCGATGCAGAGATTCGGACTCTGATTGATAGTCAATACGCACTCGCGAAGAAGATTTTGGAAGAGAATCGTGACAAGGTGGAAGCCATGGTTACCGCACTTCTTGAGTGGGAGACGATTGACTCGGAGCAGATCAATGACATCATGGCGGGTCGCACACCGAAGCCACCCAAGCCAGTCACCGCGACCGCGTTTGGTAACTCTGCGGGTGGCGGTGGTACGCAGGGTCCTGCAGCAGGTAGCGCACCCGCAACTGCGTAAGCATGTCGTATTCATCATCGCCCGTGGCATGGCGCTGCGGGCGTTTTCTTTTTGAGTTCCCCGCCAATCAGCATAGACGCCCATTGGTGATGGGTATTCTCAACGCCACCCCAGATTCCTTCTCAGACGGTGGACGTTTTTATCAGCGAGACGCAGGCCTTTCTCAAGCAGAAAAAATGCTCGCTGCGGGCGTTGACATCATTGATATTGGTGGAGAGTCCACCCGACCGGGAGCCGAACCCGTTGGCTTACAAGAGGAACTCGATCGCGTCTTACCGATCATCGAAGCGCTCAAGGATTGCGGTGTTGCTCTCTCGATTGATACCTATAAGCCCCAAACGATGCAAGCAGCACTGGCGATGGGTATTGATTGTGTGAATGATATCTGGGCCTTGCGACAGGCGGGAGCAGTCGATGCCATCAAGTCAAGCCAATGTGGCATTGTATTGATGCATATGCAGCGTGATCCTCAAACCATGCAATTCGATCCAAACTATGAGCATGTGGTTCAAGAGGTGCAGGCATTCCTATTGGAACGTGCGGCAGTGATTGAAGAAGCAGGGGTTGACTCGCAACGGATTGCCATTGATCCCGGATTTGGGTTTGGTAAGAGCTTGGAGCATAACTACCAGTTACTGGCTCACATGAACGCCTTTACTAAACATGGTTACCCGGTCTTAGCGGGCCTATCGCGCAAGTCGATGCTCGGCAAGGTCACCAATCTTGAGGTGGGCGAGCGTTTGATCCCGAGTGTTGCTGCAGCCATCTTGGCAGTGGAGCGCGGCGCCATGATTGTGCGTACCCACGATGTACCTGAGACCTTGAGCGCACTGCAAGTTTGGCAGGCCATGCGAGAGCAAGGTACCTCAGTTTTATAATGAAGCATGACTAAAAAATATTTTGGGACCGACGGCATTCGGGGGGAAGTTGGTGTACCACCCATCGTTCCGGAGTTTATGTTGCGCCTCGGTTACGCTACTGGTATGGTGCTTAAGCGCCACGGCAAACCCAATGAGCGTCAACGCATCTTAATTGGTAAAGACACGCGGGTCTCAGGATATTTGCTCGAAGCCGCTTTGGAGTCTGGGTTCTCGGCTGCTGGGGTTGATGTCACCTTGTGTGGACCAATGCCCACTCCAGGAGTGGCCTACCTCACCAAAGCACTGCGCTTATCTGCTGGTGTGGTGATCTCTGCTTCGCACAATCTCTACCAAGATAACGGTATCAAATTTTTTAATGGCAAAGGCGATAAGTTCTCCGATGCGGTCGAGCTTGAGATTGAAGCAGAGCTCGAGAAGCCAATGGGCTGTGTTAGCTCCGACAAAATTGGTAAGGCATTTCGTTTAGATGATGCAGCAGGGCGCTACATTGAGTTCTGCAAATCAACCTTTCCAGGGGATCTCAATCTCAAAGGATTAAAGATTGTGGTCGATTGCGCCAATGGTGCTGCGTATCACACTGCACCACCAGTGTTTCATGAGTTGGGTGCTGAGGTGATTGCGATTGGGGTAGAGCCCAATGGGAAGAATATTAACGATCATTGCGGTGCCACCGCACCAGCTGCACTGATTGCTAAAGTTAAGGAAGTCAATGCCGATATTGGGATTGCACTCGATGGTGATGCCGATCGTCTACAAATGGTCGATCAAAACGGCCGCTTGTTTAATGGTGATGAGCTACTCTATATCTTGGCTAAAGATCGTTTAGAGCAAGGCAAGGCAATTGGCGGAGTAGTGGGTACCTTGATGACGAACTTAGCGATTGAAGTTGCTATCAAGAACCTGGGTCTTGGATTTGAGCGTGCCAAGGTCGGAGATCGCTACGTCCTCGAGCTTTTACAAGCTAAGCAGTGGGTAATTGGTGGTGAGGGCTCAGGGCATCTCTTGTGTCTGGATCAACACAGTACCGGCGATGGCACGATTGCAGCCCTACAGGTACTCGCAGCGATGCAACAAAAGCAACAATCCCTAAAGGAACTGCTTGATGGCATCGCAATATATCCACAAGTGCTGATTAATGTAAAGACCAGCCCCAATTACAACTGGCAAGCCGATCAAAAGCTCAGTGCCATGGTTAGTAAGGTGGAGCAAAGCCTGATTGGCAAGGGTAGGGTTCTAATCCGGCCATCAGGAACTGAACCAGTCCTGCGCGTCATGGTTGAAGCCAATGAGCAAGGCCTGGCCCAAGCAAGTGCTGAGGCAATTGCAAAGGAAGTGAACGTTTCCTGAAGTTAAATTAACTGATTGATAACTTGTGCGGCGCATCAAGCTATTGTCATATTCGTTTGTTAGACTGAATAATCTTCATTTAACGCGAGGTGTCATATGAAAAAGCCGTCAGCAGCCGCTAAGAAAGCCAAAGCACAAGAGTTATTTACCTTGTCTCACAAATTGTTAGATGCTGCCAAACAGCTAAGCGAGCATCACGCAGCAGAGCTACGCTATAACATGCAGCAAGCGATGGAGGCCGCCAAGACTGCTGCACAAAAGGATGTCACTAAGTTGCAAGCTCTTCAGAAAAAGGCAGCAGAAGATGCAACTAAGCGAATGAGTGTCTATCAGAAGAAGGTTAAGGCAATCCTGAAAGATATTGGCAACGAAGCGGCCGATGGTGCTGAAAAGCATTTTGATCGTGCTCGTGATGCTATCAGTGACTGGATCAAAGAGGCTGACAAAAAAATACCAATGGGCGGAGAAAAACTTGCGAAGGTCGTGCGTGAAGTATCGGATGCGGGTGCCAAAGTATTTAAAGAGGGCCGTAAGGTAGTAGAGGGTGCAATTGATTCCGCTGAAAAGAATTTACATACCGTTGCTAAAAAAGCCAGTAAAGCAATTCGGCCAAAGGCGCCAGCGAAAAGAACGACCCCCGTCAAAAAATTAGTTCCTAGAAAAACGTCCCGGCCAGTTAAGAAGGCTCAATCAGCCCCGTCTGGAAACGGTTCCGATCAGTAGTTGTTTTAATTGATTGAAGAGGGTGTGGGCTGGCGTAGGTCGCTAGCCCTTTGATTTATTTAGTTTTTTCAAGAAACGTTCATTCAGTTTCTTGTCATGAAAGCGTCATATTTCCTGTTTATTGTTCAACTATCGCGTTGTGCGAGAACCATTTAAAGGAAGATAAATGACGATTACCTTGAAAAAAGCCCTAGTAGTAGCGGCTCTTTCCATGACCACCGCTAGTTTTGCTCCAGCAGCCTTCGCTGCAGACATTACTGGTGCCGGTGCAACATTTCCATACCCAATTTATGCCAAGTGGGCAGAGGCTTATAAAGCCCGCACTGGCAATGGTTTGAACTATCAATCAATCGGCTCTTCAGGCGGTGTCAAACAAATTAAAGCCAAGACTGTAGACTTTGGTGCGACCGACAACCCAGTGAAGTTTGAAGATCTACAGGCCGATGGATTGGTTCAGTTCCCCGCAATTATTGGCGGTGTTGTGCCCATTGTTAATTTAGAAGGCGTTAAGCCCGGTCAAATTCGTTTGGATGGCCAAACCTTGGCTGATATTTTTCAAGGCAAGATCACTAACTTCAATGACAAGCGCATCGCTGACTTAAACCCCGGTATGAAGATTCCTGCGGGGGAGATCACCGTGGTGCATCGTGCCGACGGTTCGGGTACTACTGCAATCTTCACTGACTATTTGGCTAAAGTGAGTACTGATTGGAAGTCAGCTGTTGGCGCCGGTGCTGCCGTGAAGTGGCCTGCTGCTTCATCGGTTGGTGGTAAAGGGAATGAAGGCGTTGCTGCAAACGTTGCGCGTGTCAAAAACTCGATTGGTTATGTGGAGTATGCATACGCCAAGAAGAACAACATGACCCACGTACAGCTTCGCAATGCTGCTGGACAGTTTGTGCAACCCGATGATGATACATTTGCGGCTGCCGCAGCTGGTACCGATTGGGCAAAGATTCCTGGAATGGGAACCTTTATTACCAATGCTGGTGGTGCCAAGTCTTGGCCCATTACTGGCGCATCCTTTATCTTGATGTACAAAGAGCCTGCCAATAAAGCGCGTTCAGCTGAAGTATTGAAGTTCTTCGACTTTGCTTTCAAAGAGGGCAAAAAGATGGCGGCTGAGTTGGACTATGTGCCAATGCCTGATTCCACAACGGATTTCATTCGAAAGAATGTTTGGAATCAAATTAATACGAAGTAATTTCTTTACTGACTGTTCTAAAATCAGCCCTAGTTCGTCTGGGGCTGATTTCGTCTAAAAAGGTCTATTTATGGAAGCGGCGTTAAGCAATCACGTAGTCAATCATGAAGTCTTAAGTATTGCTAAGCGACAGCGTGCCCTTGATCGCGTCTTTAAATACTCCACGCAATTTTTTGCATTAACTGTCTTGCTTGCATTACTCGGTATTATTGCCTCCCTAATTTTCAACGCTGCTCCTGCGCTCAGTAAATTTGGTTTTGGATTCTTCACCACGGTAGAGTGGGACATTATTAATGGCGAGTTTGGTGGTCTGATCGCAATTTATGGAACTATCATGACCTCGTTGATTGCTCTGGTGATCGCAGTGCCACTGAGCTTTGGAATCGCAGTCTTCTTAACGGAGATCTGTCCTACCGTTTTGCGACGCCCACTTGGAACCGCGATTGAGATCTTGGCAGCAGTGCCGTCCATTATTTACGGCATGTTTGGATTATTCATTTTTGCCCCGTTGTTTGCTGACTATATTCAGCCAGTCCTTGCTGCAACATTGGGGCAGATTCCTGGGCTAGGCATTTTGTTCTCAGGTGCCTTTAATGGTATTGGAATTTTATGTGCCGGCTTAATCTTGGCGATGATGGTTCTGCCATTTATTGCATCAGTGATGCGTGATGTTTTTGAAATCGTTCCTCCAGTATTAAAAGAGTCTGCCTACGGTATTGGTTGCACCACCTGGGAGGTGGTTAAGAACGTTGTTCTGCCATACACCAAGACCGGGGTAATCGGCGGCATCATGTTGGGCTTAGGGCGCGCCCTTGGAGAGACCATGGCCGTCACCTTTGTGATTGGTAATGCTCATAAGATTTCTGCTTCGCTCTTTGCGCCAGGAAACTCAATCGCATCGACTTTGGCCAATGAGTTTGGCGAGGCGGAAGTGGGCTTGCATTATTCCTCATTATTTGCCTTAGGCTTGGCATTATTTGTGATCACATTTATTGTTTTATCGCTTGCCAAAATTATGCTGATGCGCATGGAAGCTAATCAAGGAGTAAAAACCTAATGAGTACGCGCGATCCATCGTTATTTGCCAAACGAAAGCGGGCTAATACCCTGGGCCTGACTTTCTCCATGATTGCCATGTCAATCGGGATGCTATTCCTTTTCTGGATCTTGGCTATTCTGTTGTGGAAGGGTTTTGCCGCAATTAGTCCATCATTATTCCTAGCCAGCACCCCAGCGCCTGGATCAGAAGGGGGTGGTCTGGCTAATCCCATTGTGGGTAGTTTGATGATGGTAGCTTTCTGTGCCTTTATTAGCACACCCATCGGAATCTTGGCAGGAATCTATTTGTCCGAGTATGGCCAAAATAATAAATTTTCAGAGGTGACCCGTTTT
>JBDLUB010000052.1:0-6825 GCA_039805525.1 Pseudomonadota bacterium
CACGTTTACATTACGCATGGCGAGCCCTACGCTGCAGAACAACTAAAGGCAGCCATCCACTCACAACTAGGCTGGGAACATATTCATCTACCTCAGCCTCATAGCACCTACCCTCTCTAATCATGCCAAACCTAAATGCCTTTGCGCTGCGTGCCCACTTGATTCGTAAGCCCCATGAGCATAAAGGCGATATGGGGAAGGTGTTACTCGTAGGCGGTGCGCCTGGCATGGCAGGTGCTATTTTTTTATCTGCGTATGGATCGCTTTATAGTGGAGCTGGCTGGACAATTGTTGGCGTCTTAGACTCTAAATCAGCTCATGTTCAGATTGATCAACCAGAACTCATGGTTCAGGATCTCTCTCGCGTTGTTGATACTGATCATTTCATCAATGGTATTGCGCCTGACTGTTTGGCGATTGGTCCTGGCTTAGGTTTAAGTGATCAGGCTTTGCAATTCTTGAAGGCAGGTATTCAATTTCGTGGCCCATTGATCTTGGATGCGGATGCCTTAAATTTAATTACTGACCACCCACAGTTAGGGCAATTATTAAGCAGGCGCAAAGACCCCTGCACAATCACACCTCATCCCGGCGAAGCAGCTCGTCTATTGGGTATATCAGTGGAACAAGTTCAGGCTAATCGATTGGGGGCAATTCAGTTACTGATTAATCGATTTCAATGCCATGTGGTTCTCAAAGGCCATCACACATTAGTTGGTTCGCCAAATGATGCAATCTATACCTGCCAAGCAGGCAATCCTGGCATGGCAACTGGTGGCATGGGAGATGTCTTAACGGGCCTTATCGCCTCACTAGCAGCCCAAGGAATTTGTCATCATCTCAATTTATGGGAGGCAACTTGTCTTGCAGTTGAGCTTCATGCGCGTGCCGCTGATCAACTAGTTCAATCCGGAATTGGGCCCAATGGCATGACCGCACTTGAGTTGGCCAAGGCGGTTCGTGAATTAATCAATCAGACTTAGATTGATCCCCATGGGCCCCAATGGGGTCCGGGTGGAGACTCTTGGTTCCATTTCACGGGATATTTAACCTTTCCGGGTCCGAGTCGTGACCAGACAAATGCCGTGACAGCCAACACGATCACGCCCAGGAAAACATGGGTCCAGATATCCATAAATCCTGCATGCCCATGAATCATGATCAAAGGATTAGCACCTGCAGGGGGATGAACAGTCTTGGTCATCAACAATACTGCGATTGTGATGAGCACTGATAAGACCAGCACCCACGTTGCATTACCCAAAGTTTGGTAGCAGATCACGCCAATCAAAGCCGATAGCAAATGGCCACCAAATAGGGCTCGAGGCTGCGTCGGCGGCAATGTTGTTAGACCAAATAAAAATAGTGTGGAGCCACCCAAAGAGGCAAGCAACAAAGTGGAGTCTTGTGGACGAACCACATGAAGAGCCAGAAACAACGCCACACTTGCCCCACTCAATACCCAGAGGATCCGTAATATGGTTTGTTTCATTAAAGCAGTTTACGCTATTGTTCCTAGGGTCTTTATTCAGGTATATAGTGATACGTTACAAGGACCTATTTGCAAACCTTTTTTAATCTCCTCTCAGTATCACTGTTACGCTTTGTCCTAATTCTTCCATATAGATGGATTATTCAACTGGGTCGTGGTTTAGGATGGATCGTCGCCCATATACCAAGCGATCGTCAACGAGTGGTCTTGATTAACCTACGCCTGTGTTTTCCACAACTATCGACAAAAGAAATTGAGACTCTGGCTTTACATCACTGGCAGCTATTTGGGCGCAGCATTTTGGAGCGCAGTCGCATTTGGCTAGGCACCCCTGCCCAGATCAATGAAATGATTCAGATTCATTCTGAAATTGAGTTAGGGGATCGAAAACCGCGCATTTTGGTAAACCCCCATTTTGTTGGCATTGAAGGTGGTATTGCTTTATGCGCTTTGGCTGAAAAAATGGATTGGCCACGCGGAGTCACTCTTTACCAAAAGATGAAAAATCCATATTTTGATCAGAAAATTATTGAGTGGCGTGGTCGCTTTGGTGGACGATCCATTCCAAGACAAGGTCATCTCATCGAAACGCTTCGAGAGATTAAAAATGGAAACTTTGTTTTTATCGCACCTGATATTGATCTCGGCACTAAGGACTCTGTATTTGTACCCTTCTTTGGTGTTCAAACGAATACCATTAGTGCGATTTCCCGTTTAGCCAAATTAAGTGGCGCTGAAGTGTGCATGATGCAGACCACACTTAAATCAGATTGCTCTGGTTACATTTGCCATATCAGTAAACCGCTCGAGTCATTTCCAAGTGATGATGAGAAAGCCGATACAGCCCGACTGAATCAATACTTTGAAGATGAGATCCGGCTACGCCCAGCCGAATACTATTGGGTCCATAAGCGTTTTAAAAATCGACCTGCTGGAGAGGCCAAGATTTATTAGTGTAAAAATAGTATCTCAAGGAGATAAAACCATGAGACAGTTTATAAACGCTAATCAAATTAAGATCGCTTATCAAATCGATGGTCCGGAGAATGGTCCCCCCGTTTTCTTAAGTAATAGCCTGATGTCCAGTTTAGAAATGTGGGATCGAACCTTACCCGCATTGACTGATCGGTATCGTGTAATACGCTATGACACACGTGGACATGGTCAAAGTGAAGTAACGCCAGGTCCCTACAGCATTGCTCTTTTAGCAGAAGACTTAGTTGCCCTGATGAACGCTCTCGGAATCACGAAGGCCCACTTTGCTGGGCTATCCATGGGCGGTATGATTTGCCAATACATTGGCGCCAATTACCCGGACAATGTTTTGTCACTTAGTCTATGTGATACCGCTAGTGAGATGCCACCCCGCAGTATGTGGGAGGAACGTTTTGCGATCGCGAGATCTCAGGGAATCACTGGTCTTGTCGATGGAACCATCAAACGCTGGTTCTTAACCGATTTTATTGAGCGCGAGCCTGAGCAAATTGAACAAGTACGAAAGATGATCTTGGCCACACCGGTAGATGGCTATCTAGGCTGCGCCAGTGCAGTTCGGGATATGGCGCAATCGACGATGCTCTTAAAAATTAAGGCACCAACCCTGATTTTGTTAGGCAGACAAGATCCAGCGTGTACATACGAGCAATCCACCGTCTTGCATCGGCTTATTCCCCATTCTTCGCTGATCGCGATTGATCAAGCAGCTCATCTATCTAATATCGAGAAACCGTCTGAGTTTAACCATGCACTGCGGGGATTTTTAGATTCTGTGGCATAGTAGATAAGCAGTCATAATAAAAAGGAGACGTCATGCAATTTAGTATCAAAAAATATCTCATTGGCGCAACCACGCTCGCATTTGCTGGGGCATTTAGTCTGCCAATTCAAGCGCAAAGTGCAGCGGCCAATTACCCCAATAAAACCGTCAAAATGGTCGTGCCCCTCACGCCTGGCTCGGGTGCTGATATTGCCGGGCGCATTGTTGCCAAAAGCCTTGCAGAAACCTGGAAGCAGCCCGTCATTATTGAAAACCGGCCCGGTGCAGGTGGCTTACTAGGCACTGGAGTAGTGGTGAACTCTGAACCCGATGGTTACACCCTTTTGGTTCAATCCGCATCCTATGCCGCAAACCCTGCCATTTACAAAAAACTTCCGTATGACCTCAAGAGTCTCGCCGATGTCAATATCTTAGGTAGCAGTCCATATGCTCTCATTGTCTCAGCCGAGAGCCCTTATAAGACTCTCAAAGACTTGATTAATGCTGCCAAAGCAAAGCCAGGTGATATTCCATTTGCTAGCGCTGGCGTCGGTAGCTCAACCCATTTGGCAGCCGAGTATTTCAATCAAACCGCTGGTATCAAGATGTTGCATGTTCCATTTAAAGGATCCCCCGAGGCGATTCAAGAAACGATTGCTGGGCGTACCGCTTACTACATGGCTCCTTTACAAACTGCAATTTCGCAAATTCAGGGAGGTAAAGTGCGTGCATTGGGTGTAACGGGTACAACCCGGGCCGAGGCAGCTCCTAATATTCCAACGATTGCTGAGCAAGGTTTTTCTGGCTTTGAGATTGGTTTGTGGGTTGGCGTTTGGGCACCATCAGCAACACCTCAAGCGATTCTGCAAAAACTCAATACCGATATCAACCGGGCTCTACAGGATCCTGAGGTGAAATCAGCCTATGCCAAAGCAGGCATCACGATTAAGCCCATGAATCTTGCTGAAACCGAAAAGTTTGTCCGTAGCGAAATCAGCAAGTACACCAAGATTGCCAAAGACGCTGGGATTGAACCACAATAACGCTCCCCTTTGCCAAGCGCCAGACCAGGCCCTCAAAAAGCCTGGTCTCGTTCTTTGTGAGAATGCAACAGATTGCCATGCGCACATCTGCGGTCCTCAGTCCTTATATCCATATATCCCAAATCGTATCTATACCCCACCGGATGCCTTACTTTCTCAATATGAGGCGCTGCTCGATAGTCTGGGCGTTCGACGATCGGTATTAGTTCAGCCCAGTATTTATGGAACGGATAATCGTGCATTGCTGGCAGCGATTAAAACCAATCCATTGCGCTTTCGGGGAGTCGCAGTGGTTGATTGGGATATTGGCGATACAGAATTAGACGATCTGCATCGTGCTGGAATTCGTGGAGTACGCTGCAATATTGTCGACCTTGCCGAGGCTAAGGGCGTTTTACCAATCAAGCAATTAACTAAATTAGCAAACCAGATTGCACCGCTTGGCTGGCATTTGGAGTTTCTCATGCATGTCAATGAGTTCCCAAATCTCTCGAAACTACTATCGAATTTCCCGGTCCCGATTGTGCTGGGGCATCTTGGGTATTTAAAAACAAATCTGGGTATCAAAGACCCTGGCTTTCAAAACCTCTTGTCCCTCATGCGCGAGGAGCGTGCCTGGGTGAAACTCACTGGCCCCTATCGAATTACAACCGAAGAAAGAATCCCCTACTCCGATACCAATCCATTTGCGTATGCCTTGATTGCTGCTAATTCAAGGCAGGTGGTATGGGGCACCGACTGGCCCCATGTGATGGTTAAAGGGGTGATGCCAAACGATGCAGATCTTCTAGATTTACTACAAGTGTGGATCCCGGATCCAGCAATTCGAAAGCAGGTTCTCAGCGAGAACCCAAAGCGTCTTTATCAGTTTATCGACTGAAGGCTTTCCTACAAGCCGCCATTCTGCTGAGCCACCATCAAATACAGCATGGGGATCGATAGAATCGTGTTAACTCGTGAAGTCAGCATTGCAACGCGTGCGGACTTTGCCTTCGTTGCTGCATCGACCTCTACAATTCCAAGGGCACGTTTTTGATTCGGCCAAATCACAAACCAAACATTAAACGCCATCACTAAAGCAATCCACATACCTAGGCCAATTGCTAAGAAAGGCTGCTGAAGCGTGAAAGCTTGATGAGCATAGCCATTCAGTACGGCTAGGATAAATCCAGTTAATACCGTTGCCATTGCCGCAAACCGAAACCACTTTAAGGCCATTGGTGCAATCACCTTGGCCACCGCAGGCTTTTGTTCATCCGGAATCTTTGGCATGGATGGAATCTGCACAAAATTGAAATACCACAACAGGCCCACCCACATTACTCCTGAAATCACGTGTAGGAAGCGAAATACAAAAGTCACCCATGCTGAGCTCCCCACATTAGATCCCCCTAGGGTGATCACAATGAGGGCAAGCACAATAAATCCGACCAGAACGGTCTTGCCTAAAGAGCTCAGAATGGATGTCATATGGATTTCTTACTGGATTTACGCTGCAAAGTTTTTGCTAACAAAATCCCAGTTCACGAGATTCCAGAAATTCTCGACATATTTAGGGCGAGCATTACGAGTATCAATGTAATACGCGTGCTCCCATACGTCACAGGTCAACAGTGGCTTCGCATCGGTTGTTAATGGTGTCGCAGCATTGCTAGTCGATACTAAATCGAGACTACCATCCGCTTTCTTGACCAACCAGGCCCAGCCCGATCCAAAAGTACCAACAGCGCACTTGGTGAACTCTTCTTTGAACTTATCAAATGAGCCCCACTTCGCATTGATCGCATCAGCCAAGGCACCGGTTGGAGCACCGCCGCCGTTTGGCTTTAAACCAAACCAGTAAAACGTATGGTTCCAGACCTGAGCTGCGTTATTAAAGATACCGCCGGATGATTTTTTAACGATCTCTTCGAGGCTGGAGTTCTCAAACTCGGTTCCTTTGATGAGATTATTGAGATTGGTCACATAGGTTTGATGATGCTTGCCATAGTGATACTCCAAGGTCTCCTTTGAAATATGAGGTGCAAGCGCATCAAGCGCATAAGGCAACTGGGGCAATGTATGTTCCATTTTTTTCCTTTTTTAGTAACAAAGCGAACACGTTGATAAAAACTCAGTGCTGTAACTATAGACCATTCTGGAATTTTTGTTTTATCTATCCTGAAATGGGGTTTTCTGAATTAAAATAAGGGTTTGCATAACCAATAGTCCAATCAACGAGGACGTATGCTCAGTCAAACTCGCGTCAATCCGTCAAGTCGGATTTACATCCAAGAGGTGGTTACCCGCGATGGCTTTCAGGCAGAACCGCGTTTCATTCCCACAGAGGAGAAGATTCGCTTAATTAATCGCTTAAGTCGATCACTGTGACACGATAAAGTTATTGGATCGATGGACCCGAGCGCCCTAGTCGATCGTTTGCTTGCTACCACGCTTGCCAAACCAACAGGAGAGCATACTCATGACATCATCCAAACTCGCCCTCGCAGCCTTTCTTATCGCATCGTCCCCGATCGCGCTGGCGAGCGTCGCCG
>JBDLUB010000053.1:0-6739 GCA_039805525.1 Pseudomonadota bacterium
CAAGACATTGCCAGAACCCCCCAAAGATGCCTTACCCGTGATTCGTTTTAAAAACCCAATTGGCGGTTCAGTCATTTGGAAAGATGCAGTTAAAGGGATAATTGAAATTAGTAACAATGAGCTAGATGATCTCATCATCGCTCGTCCCGATGGCACCCCCACCTATAACTTCTGCGTGGTCGTTGATGATCTTGATATGCAGATTACCCATGTAATTCGGGGTGATGATCATGTCAACAATACCCCACGGCAAATCAATATCATGAAGGCGCTTGGTGGCACGCCGCCGGTCTACGCGCATTTACCAACGGTCTTGGATGAGAGTGGTGAGAAGATGAGTAAGCGCAATGGTGCCCTGAGTGTGCGCGACTATCAAAAAATGGGCTATCTCCCTGAAGCTGTCCTGAACTACCTCGCGCGCTTAGGCTGGTCGCACGGTGACGCTGAAATCTTTACGCAAGAACAGTTTGTGAAATGGTTTGATTTGGAGCACTTGGGGCGCTCACCAGCACAACATAATCCTGAGAAATTACTCTGGCTCAATCATCACTATATTCAACAGGGTGACACAAAGCGCCTTACGCAGCTGTGTATGCCGTTTATTCATCAGCAGGGGATCGATCTCTCACAGGGTCCTGATTTTGAGTCAGTGGTCAACCTGCTTAAAGACCGTGCGAACACCTTGGTAGAGATCGTCGAAGGTGCCAAGCTTTTTTATCAGGGCCGACCCGATCTAAGCAAGGAACAAATTGCACAAAATATCCCAAGCGCTGTGATTCCAGCAATCACCGATTTTAGAGAGCGATTGATATCCACCCAGCCCAAAACCAAGGAAGAGGTTGCTGCCCAACTGAAAGCGACACTTGCCCAATTTGGACTCAAGATGCCTGCTTTGGCAATGCCAATTCGGTATGCGTTATTTGCTACCACCCAAACGCCAGCGCTTGATGCGGTGATTGCGGTGATGGGTAAAGACGAAGTCGTCGAGCGTCTCTCAAAAATAGGCTAAAATCTTGGATTGTTTTGAAAGTGCACCAATATAAGGGGGTATAGCTCAGCTGGGAGAGCGCTTGCATGGCATGCAAGAGGTCAGCGGTTCGATCCCGCTTATCTCCACCAACAAAACAAGTAGTCCAAGGTCCCCATCGTCTAGAGGCCTAGGACATCACCCTTTCACGGTGAGTACGGGGGTTCGAATCCCCCTGGGGACGCCAGTCATGCAGTGACGCGCATGATGCAGTATCTGGAGCGGTAGTTCAGTTGGTTAGAATATCGGCCTGTCACGCCGAGGGTCGCGGGTTCGAGTCCCGTCCGCTCCGCCAAATTCCAAAAGCCACCTTCGGGTGGTTTTTTCATTTCCCAGTCATGAAAACCACTATCATTACAACAATATTCTCGTTTGAGGTATTTTTGTTAATTAACCATAGAGGAATTTCATGAAGAAAATCGCACTTGTAAGCGCAGCCGTATTAATGATGGGCACATCCGCAGTCATGGCCCAAAATAAACCACAGGCGGTCGTTGCTGTTGAAACTGCCCCAGGCGTCTTAAAAGTAGCTGAAGGTGTTCAGTTCCAAGGTAAATTCAAATCCGTTGATCCAAAAACCCGTGAAGTGGTAATTATTGGTCCCAATGGTAATGAGTACAAAACCGTGTTGGGTGATGAGGTCAGAAACTTTAATCAAATCAAAGTAGGCGATATCGTGACGCTCACTCATGTTGAGATCCTCGTCGCCGACATTAAAAAGCCCAGCAAAGTTGAAATTCGTGAGCGCGTTGAAACCGAGAAAGCAGCACGTGCAAAGTTGGGTGACAAACCCGCAGCCGCGATCGAGCGTCAAGTTACTGTGGTTGCTGATGTAACCGCTGTGGATGAGAAGAAAGGTACCATCACTCTGCGTGGTGCAACTCGCACACTGGATCTTAAGGTGAAAGATCCAAAAGTACTTAAGGGCGTAAAAGTTGGTACGCAAGTAGAGGCAACCGTTACCGAAATCATCGCGATTGAAGTAACCGCTCCCAAGAAGTAATCCATTGATTGGCTAAGGCCCGTCTAGTGTGAACTAGGCGGGTTTTTTCATCATGACGCTCAAGAAAACGGATTTAGCAAAACGCCAAGGTTTGCAAATTGCGCTGCGCCTGAAAAATGCCAGCAAGGCCGATTTGCAAAACAAGCAAACAAAGTCAAAATCAAATGCCAAACCTGCACCTCTATTGCAGTCAATTTTGCGCAAATCCAAACAAGACGACTCTGAGCGCTAAATCAGTATTAGCCCGCAGTCATCTAGACTCATCTACCCAATTTGAATATAAAGAGTATTCATATCCAAACTAATTGATCTGATTTGCCCCATTTTTCCTTAAATTTAGGCTATTTTTGTAATAGACTAATTTCAATTTATAAAGAAGTGATTGCCAAGCAAAGATGCGAATGGGGGCGTACGATGAGAACGAGTGAACCAGTCAATGCTGTGGGAAGTATTCCAAAATCGGTTGAGGGTTCCTGCGCATGGCGGGGTCGCGATCTAGCGAACAATCCCGATTGGATCGTGCATTGGACGGTCGATCAGGTCGCTGAGCTTGAGCGCGCAGCGGAGCACTTTGCTAGCACCGGTCTTACACTTGAAAACATTACGCCCGAGAGTTTTCCTCTTCACAATCTAGAACCGTTTATCCAAACGCAGCTGCAAGAGCTTTTGCATGGTCGTGGCTTTGTGATGCTGCGAGGGTTGCCAATCGCAAACTGGTCGATTGAGAAAGCTGCCACCATTTACATGGGGATCGGTCGCCACATGGGGAGTTTGCGTAGCTCCAATGGCAAAGGACATCTCTTGGGTCATGTGCGCGATCAAGGCGCTAAAGTGGAAGCGGGTGCGCGTTTTTACCAAACCAACAAGAAGCTGGACTACCACACCGACTCAGCAGACATTGTGGGCCTATTGTGTCTTCAAAAGGCGAAGCAGGGCGGTGAGTCCTTCATCGCCAGCTCAATGGCCGTTTATAACGAACTCGTCAAACGCCGCCCCGATCTAATTCCGGCAATGTTTACTCCGTATCCCACCGATCGGCGCGGTGAGGTCCCGGAGGGACGTGACCCCTGGTTTGAGATCCCGATCTTTAACTGGTATCACGGTGAACTATCGTGTGTTTATCTACGTCACTACATTGAGGAAGCGCAACGCCGTTTTCCCAATGCGCCACGCCTGACCCAAGAACAAGTGGAGGTTATGGACTTGATCGATGCAATCTTGCAAGAACCCGGATTTGCTCTGCAGATGGCATTTGAACCCGGCGATATTCAGCTTTTGCATAATCATCAAATCCTGCATTCCAGGAATGATTTTGAGAACTGGCCAGAACCAGAGCGCCATCGTCATTTGTTAAGACTCTGGATTGCTCCGCCATCCGGACGGCCTTTGCCTGATTACTTTGCATCCCGTTGGGGCAATACCACCCCAGGGGATCGGGGTGGCATCATTGTGCCGGGCACCAAACTCTCAGTCGAATTGAGTACATAATGCCCAAAAAAGTAAAAACCTAGTTTTAACCCTGATTGGTTTCCCAAAATTCGACTTGTAGTATGGGTCGTTGTGCCTATAAAAATATCCCATTGTGGAGGAGACCGAATATGTTGAAGTTGAGTAAACGCCTAATTGGCAAATCGCTTCTTGCGGGATTGGTTGCTAGTGCGCTTGGCATGAGCCCAGCGCTTGCGCAAAACTACCCCAATAAAACCATTACCCTAATTGCCCCATATGCAGCTGGGGGTGATAGTGATTTCTCGGGCCGTAATTTGGCCGCTGTTGCGACCAAGATGATTGGCCAAACGGTTGTGGTTCAAAACGTAGTGGGCGCATCGGGAACCATTGGTTCACAAAAAGTACGCACCTCACCACCCGATGGCTATACCCTGTTGGTATCGCGGGGTGGATCGCAAGCAATTACTCCAGCGCTTGATAGCAATACACCTTATAAGTGGAATGATTTCACGATGATCTCTTTGTTGGATTTCAATCCAGTAGTGTGTGTGGTTAAAAATGATGCACCCTATAAGAGCATGAAAGATCTGATTGATGCGATCCGCGCTAATCCCGGTAAGCTCAATTACGCAACTGCTGGTCCTGGAACAACACAACATTTAGCTGTGGAAGTCATGCTCAGTCAACTTGGATTGCCATCAACTGCTGCCATGATGATCCCTTATAAAGGGGGCGGCGAGGCAACCACCGCATTATTGGGTGGTCAGGTGCAATTTATTTGTAACAATCTCACCACCATGGTTGGTCAAATTAAGGGTGGTGCTATGCGCGCTCTGGTGACCTCAACTCCAACTCGACTTAAAGACTTCCCAGATGTGCCAACAGCTAAAGAGATGGGTATTGGCAACCTTGAGCAAGTGATGGGATGGAGTGGTTTGTATGGCCCCCCAGGATTACCTGCCGAGGTTGTAAACAAATGGCAAGCCGTTTTGAAGGAAGTTGCTAAAGACCCAGCTTGGTTACGCGGTAACGATACAGTTGGTGCGATCCCAGCGATTCGATCACCCCAAGATACCGAGAAATTTGCCCGGGAGCAATTTGAGCTCTACAGCAAACTCGGAACACAGCTTAACCTTAAGAAATAAACAAAATACCTTAAAAAAACCACGGCCCCAAAATCTGGGGCCGTTTTCATTTGACCACGTTCTCTCGCTTTGCCGCCTCGTACAGGGGCATGACCTTGGGTATTAATGCAGAAAGCTCTTTGATGCGATTCTCATTCGAGGGGTGAGTTGATAAAAACTCAGGTGGGTTCTTGCCTTGACTCTCTTTGCTCATCTTTTGCCATAGCGTAATGGCAGCGCGAGGATCATAGCCACCTCGAGCCGCAAGCTCTAAGCCAATTGCGTCGGCCTCACGTTCATTCTGCCGTGAGTTTGGTAACACTAGGACATACTGCATGATTTGATTGGCTGCATCAATCGATTGCGCTGATCCCGCCCCAGCGGCTGCAAGCGCAACATTACTAATAATGTTCTGGGCTAACGCTTGGGAAACTTGCTCCCGTCCATGTTCACGAACGGCATGGGCAATCTCATGACCCATGATCGCGGCAATTTCATCATCGGTTAAGTTGAGTTTATTAATAATCCCGGTATAAAAAGTAATGCGACCTCCAGGTGCGCAAGTGGCATTCACAATCGGCGAATCAATTAATTGCAAGCCCCAATTCCAGCCCCGAGTATCATCACGGAACACTGCTGTCTGGGGAATCAAGCGATTGGCTATGGTCTTGAGGCGTTCATACTCAGGGCCACTAGTGATCAATATTTTTTTCTTCTGCGCCGCCTTGGCCTGCTGCTCAAAACTAATCGCCGACATCCGATCAATTTGCGCTGCGGAGATCATCATGAACTGCGAGCGCTGCACCCCCACAACCCCAGGACGGCTGGTATTGGCGCACGCCACCAAGAGGCAGCTTGCCACTAAAACACTAACAAGTGCTTGAATAAAGCGTGGGCGATACATCAGGTGCATAGTTATTAAACGCCGGATACCCAACAGCGGATGACCCGAACTAGCTGCGTTTGAGGTTTGGGGCGGGCAAGCCCTCGATCAAGACGTTCAAGATTGCCGGTAAGCCTTTGGCATGCAAGCGCTGTGCTGCCGGCAAGACATCAGCCGCATCAGTTACTAATTCTCCAGCACCACCAAACGCCTCTGCAACACGATCGTAGCGGGAGGGTAAAAGCTCACACCCCTTGGCCCGTTCTTGACCATACTCCCGAATCTGAATCTGATATTCAGCATTCCAGCACGCATCATTGCCCACCACGCCAATAAATGGCAGTTGATAGCGAACGGCGGTATCAAGCTCTGAGGAATGAAACCCAAAGGTACCATCTCCCATCACAGCAAGGACTGGCACACCTGGCTTGGTATAAGCTGCCGCAGTAGCAAAGGGCAGCGCAGCACCAATCGAACCAGCAACACCATTAATCACTCGGTTAGGTGCTTGCAGGCAAGCCTGCGCCCATTGGCCAATTTCACCACCATCCACTACTAATACCGAATCTGGGTGGGAGTCGAGAATGGCTTGTAATGCAAGCATTGCTCTGCCTGGGTGGGCATGATTTGGTGTTTTGGATGTAGCGGTTGACCAAGCATTGGGGCGATAAGCGATTGCCTCCTTAACCCATGGCAACCAACTAGCGTCTTGGGGTTTGGCTTGAACACTCTTGGCAGTTTGGGATAAGGTCTTAATGGAAGGCAGTAAATCAGCTTGCACCGCCAACTCTAGCCTGGAGCCAAGTGCATTCTGAGAGCGCTGAAGTTCAGTCGCTTCTGAGTCAATTTGTATAAAGCACGCATCTGCTTTGAAGGTCGGTGAGTTACCAAACTTAAGTGTGAAGTCCAATCGTTTCTCAAGTAATAAAACACAATCGCTTTGCGCGAGGACCTCCGCAAAAGCACCTAAGCTAGGATCGCCTACGCCGCGCGGGCTCTCCGTCGCGATCACCGGCACACCAAGAGCTTCGCTTAATTGACGAAGTTCTTTAGCGTATTGGTAGCAACCGCGCGGACCTACTAAAACTACTGGTTTTTGAGCAGCACATAACTGCGTGACGATCAATCGCGCATTCTCCGGACTTAAGAGAGGGTTTGATTCAAGCTTGGGTGCGCCGGGACTCGGTGTTACAGATGCAGCGGTTAAGGGATTCTCAAGCGCATCGGATGGGAGACTCAGATGAACAGGGCCT
>JBDLUB010000054.1:0-6715 GCA_039805525.1 Pseudomonadota bacterium
CGGATTGAAACCGAGACCCAAAAAGCCCATGCCTAACCATGCGCTTTGGGGATAAATTTGTGCAAACGGGAACAAGATGAATAGGGCAACACTTAACCAGCGTGTGCCAAACCAGTAATCAAAGCGCTTACGCAGTGCTGTTCCAGATAGCCAATGTGGGCCTAAAGGTTGGGCTAATAGTGCACCAATTAAGGCGCCCATTAAATTTGCAATCCAATCAATTTGCGTCGGTACCCGGGTGGGCAACCAGCTTTGCGCGCTCTCGATCGCACCCGATAGAAGGGCACTGAATATTAAGGCAATAGCAATTGCTCGAAATCCTTGCCAGCGAGGATAAAGAGCAAATACCAAAATAAAGCCTAAAGGAATGTATCCCAAAACGTTAATCGTTACATCAAATAAGGTGATGTATTTAGGCAGAGGGCCCGACCACCACGCAAATGGATCCAAACCAAACTTCCAATCGACATTAAAAGGGTTTAAGCATCCATAGCCGATGAGTAAAACATAAATGATGGCTATTGCTCGAGCCAGCGGCATTGCCTGCAAAGGCCAATGAATACGCTGCGGTACTCTGGGCATATCAGTACGTTCTTGGGTAAGGTCTTTTTTAGCTTTGTCTGACATAAGTACCCATTCTATCGAGACCTTTCTACAATAGACAAATGAACTGGAATTGCATTCTTGAGCGCGTTGCTCAAACCGAATCAACCAACGATGATTTAATGGCGCGTTGGCGCTCTGGGTCGCTCATCGATCCTATCTCCCGCTTAGCCAAACACCAAACCAAGGGTAAAGGGCGATCTGGGCGACACTGGTTTGCAGAGCCAAATTCTTCTATATCGTTCTCGCTCGCTTATCCCTTTGATCAAACACAACAATCATTGCATGGGCTAAGTCTTGTTTGCGGACTTGCGGTGATCCAGGGTATTTCCAAGAGTCTTGGGCTTGATGAAATGACTCTGCGTCAGCGCGGTCTCTCACTAAAGTGGCCCAATGACCTTCTGATCCAGGAACGAAAATTAGGCGGAATTCTGATTGAGGGGGGGAAACTTGCAGGCCCCAATCCAAATGAGCGAATCTGGATGATCATTGGGATTGGCATGAACTTAAGCCATTCCAAATCCCTTGAGAACACTGTACAACTTCCCATTAGCGCTCTCTCAGAACTAAATACCAACCATGTACCGATAGAGGCTGATATAGTTTGGCTTGCCATCCTCAACGCTTTAGGCGACTATCTTGAACTCTTTGCCAAAAAAGGGTTTGCGCCTTTTTGTTCGCAATGGGATTTTTGGGACGCCTACCGCGATCAACCAGTGAGTATTTCGGAGTCTGGCGTGATCAAGCAAACGGGCATTGCACATGGTATTAATGAAGATGGTGCACTTTTGCTGCAAGAGCCAGGTAATACTGAGATAACGGCGATCTATGCCGGAGATGTATCTTTAAGAAAGCATCTATGAGCTCATTCTTACTGATTGATATTGGCAACTCACGCCTCAAGTGGGCTAGCGTGGATAGCAAACGCAACCCCATCGAGCGCGATAAAAAATTATGGGATCACTCTGGTGCCATTGATACGAAGTTACTAGACTCAAAAGAGCACCGTGATGAACTAGCTCACTACATTCTGAATACCATCCCAACCCCAAGTGCAATTGGACTTTGCAGTGTGGCGACAGAATCTGCAGTCCAACAGATCAATGAGCTACTTCAGCCGTGGAAACGCTGCCCCCAATTTCGTCTCCTTGGAAACTCATCATACCCATCTCTACGTACGCAATACCAAAACACCCACACCCTGGGTGCCGATCGCTGGGCCGCATTAATTGCTGCACGTGAGCTATCCAATGACAACAGTTTAGTAATTAGTACGGGCACTGCAACAACCATTGATTTTTTGGGTGGTAATGGAATGCACTATGGTGGTTGGATTCTGCCCGGATTGGGACTCATGCGCCAAAGTCTATTGCAACATACCGCTGGTCTCAATATAGCAAGCCTTGATCAAGCATCAACCGGCATTGGATTAGATACTGCGGGTGCGATTGATGAAGGATCGCGACTAGCCCATCTGGGAGCGATCGCTCAGGCAATGAATTTTGCCAAGGAGCGCCATCAAGTCATTACACGTGTATGGATTGATGGTGGTCATGCCACCACCTTATTTGATGGACTAATTCAAAATCAAATCCCCACCGAAAAAATACCAGGTTTAGTACTTCGAGGACTCTGGGCTTGGCTCAATACCCAAGTCAAAAGCGACTAAGAACGAATCTTGTCAAGCAGGTTCGTAGTAGAGCGCTCATAAATAAAGGGGATCGCATATGCTTTTCCACCCCATGCGTGCACAACTTTTGTCTCCTCTAAAGACTCAATTGCGTAATCTCCACCTTTGACATAGATGTCTGGACGGATCTTACGAATCAACTCGACGGGTGTCTGCTCTGAAAACAACACCACTAAATCAACGCTTTCAAGTGCCGCTAAGAGTGCCATCCGATCCTCTTGCCCATTGATCGGACGATCAGCCCCTTTTCCTAGCATTCGTACCGATGCATCTGAATTAACGCCCACGACCAAACTACTTCCAAGCTGGCGGGCTTGCGCCAAGTAACTGACATGCCCTCGGTGCAAAAGATCGAACACACCGTTCGTAAAAACCATGGGGCGAGCCAAGGACTTTAACTTTGTCTCCAAATCCCCACTGGTGGTACATAGTTTTGCTTCAAAAGCAGGGGGCTTCAAGATTGGCTGCGTCATAGACCAAATTCTAGATGATTCCAACCCAAAATCCTGCCCGATCCTGAATTAAAGGGGTAATTCTTCCCAAAATACAAAAGAAGGCAGAAGACGTTAGACTTCAAGGTTTCTAGATTAAAAGTGAGGATTCTTGATGAAATGGTTAATCATGATTTCCCTATTTGGTGTAACGGCTATGCTAAGTCCGAATGATGCCCATGCCAACCCATCGGCGAATAAGTGCAGCCCGACACTTTCACATACCTTTCCACGGCTTCAGGATGAAATCCCACAAAATCTTTGCCAATACCAAGGCAAGGTCATCATGGTTGTGAATACGGCTAGTTTTTGTGGTTTCACCAGTCAGTATGAATCGCTTGAGAAAATTTATGCCCGTTATAAAGATCGAGGCTTTGTGATTCTCGGCTTCCCATCGAATGATTTTGGACAACAGGAGCCGGGGTCGAATAAAGAAATTGCGGAATTTTGTAAAAATACCTACGATGTAAAATTCCCAATGTTTGCTAAAAGCTCTGTTAGCGGGAAAGAAGCGAATCCCCTCTTCAAGATGTTGATTGCCAAAACAGGCACCACGCCAAAGTGGAATTTTTATAAATACCTCATTGACCGTGACGGCAATATTGTTGATTCCTTTAATAGTCTAACGAAACCAGATAGCAAATCGATTACCTCTGAAATTGAAAAACTTCTAAAGTCTAAAGCCTCGTGAATACTGCTTCCACTTCCATGCCCCAAAAGAAAGTTGCGATTGTTGGCGCCGGCATCTCCGGTTTAGGCTGCGCATATGCATTACAGAAAAATGCAGGGGTTCATATCACGCTATTTGAGGAAGGGTCGCATATTGGCGGACATAGCAACACCGTTGATATCGAAGTTGCGGGTCGCGATGGTGCAATCAAGTGCGCCGTGGATACTGGGTTTTTAGTCTTTAACCGAAAAACCTATCCTCGCCTAACGCGTTTATTCGAGGAGCTGCAGGTCCCAATTGCCTTATCGGAAATGACCTTCTCGGTTTCCATTGATCGCTCCCTCGAATGGTCGGGCGATAACGTCAACACTTTATTCGGGCAACGAAAAAATCTACTACGCCCAGCATTTTGGAGAATGGTTGCCGATATCCTACGTTTTAATCGCTTAGCAACTACGCTAGCAACAAGACAAGTTAGCGCAGGGCACAGCACTGATCCAAAGCAGTTGCAATCGATCGCATCATTTCTGGATGAACATGGATTTAGTCAGTCGTTTCGGGAGTGGTATTTTTTACCAATGATTGGTGCAATCTGGTCATGCCCCACCCAACAGATGCTCGAATTTCCGATCGAAACGATGGTGCGGTTTTGTCATAACCATGGACTCTTACAGGTCAACAATCGTCCGCAATGGCTAACGGTGAAGGGCGGATCGAAAGAGTATGTTTCAAGACTAATCAACGCCATGCATCCAGAGCGATTCAAGTTAATTCGCGAGTCGGTCAAAAAAGTGAATGTGCCAGATGCGCAAAGCCCAGATAAGCGCATTGAATTGATTAGCTCTCAGGGAATTCATTATTTTGACGAAGTCATCATGGCTTGCCATAGTGATGAAAGCCTAAAACTACTCCATGGGATTGACGAGTTTGATCGCTCTCTTTTAGCGGCCATCCCCTATCAAGCAAATCGCGCTGTGTTGCACCGTGATGCCAGCCTTTTACCTAAGACCAAGCGCTGCTGGGCGGCCTGGAACTATAAAACGACTTACACCAAAAATCAGATCCAATCGGTCAGTGTGGACTATCTCATCAATAAGCTACAACCCCTACCAGCCGCTTTGCATGAAGAACCGATTATTGTGAGCCTTAACCCTCTGGTTGAACCAAAACCTGAATTCGTTTTTAAAGAGATTGACTATTCACATCCCATCTTTGATGCCAAGGCGATTTCGGCACAGAAAAATCTTTCATTAATTCAAGGTAAGGCGGGAATTTGGTTCTGTGGCGCGTGGACTGGATACGGTTTTCATGAAGACGGTCTTCGCTCGGGAGAGTTAGTCGCGGCCGACCTGGCCGCCTCGCTCCATGCCCCGCTCAAGCGTCCGCCATTGCAATCGGCAAACTAAGATAAAGCATTGGTATTGCAGGTGATGGCTCATCCGCTGATTAATTTTGGTCAAGTCAAGCATAGCCGCTTAAGACCGGTAAGTAATCGCTTTAGTTATGGAGTCTTTACGCTAAAGATTCCGATGCGAGAGCGCAAGCGCAACCCCGGGCTTCTCAAGCAATATGGCATGGGGGATAACCAATGGGCCTTTTACTCGTTTTACGATCGGGACCATGGTCACGGTACAGAAAATTCCCTGGCCTGGGCAGAGTCCCTTTTTGAGGAAGAGGGTATTTCAATTCCTGATGGTGAAATTTGGCTACAAACATTTCCAAGGGTACTAGGTTACGTTTTTAATCCCGTCAGCTTTTGGATCTATACGGATGCACATCAAGCAGTACGAGCGATCTTAGCTGAGGTGAATAACACCTTTGGTGAGCGGCATTGTTACCTACTTTACAAAAAAGATGGCGGCGAGATTTATTCAGGTGAAACACTGATTAGTCAGAAGATTTTTCATGTATCGCCATTTTGTGATGTTTCTGGTGAGTATCGCTTTCGGTTTCTATTTTCCAAAGATAGTCAACGCAAAATGGATTCCGTATGTCGTATTGAGCTTTATACCGATCATCAGCCATTGATTTATACCAGCATTAGCGGTCAAGATTTTCCCCTGTCACGCTCCGCTCTAAGTCGTGCGAAGCTGCGCTACCCGATGATGACCTTTGGCGTGATTGCGCGCATTCATTGGCAAGCCCTCAAACTTTGGCTAAAAGGGGTACCATTTCATTCAAAACCAACGCCTCCCAGAATTAAAGTGAGTTCATGATTCGACCCGGACAATCTCTGCTTCATAAATTATCGGTGTCGCGCACCGAAAAATTACCCGCCGATGGAAAACCAAGCCTTGCCGCTCGGACTATTGAGCGCCTCTTAAAGCAGCTATCCATTGGTCACTTGGTGATGACTTTTCCAAATGGTGAGCAGCGTGAATTTGGAAATCGAACTGATTCCCTTCATGCTGAGATTTGGTTCCATCGCTGGTCTGCATTCCAAGATATTTTGCGGCATGGTGATATAGGCTTTGCTGAAGGGTATATCCGCGGGGATTGGGATAGCCCCCATCTTGAGAAGTTACTTGATCTTGCCGTTAAAAACCGAAATGTTCTCGAGCGCGCTATCTACGGTAATTGGTTTGGGTCCCTAGTGTATCGATTTCGGCATTTTCTGAACCGAAACAACAAGGCGGGTAGCAAAAAGAACATTCATGCGCACTATGATCTAGGTAATGCGTTTTATCGTCTGTGGCTTGATCCCAGTATGACCTATTCAAGCGCTTGGTTTGGGGCCGACTCGAATGCTGGCTTAGAGCTTGCGCAGCGCGCAAAATACCGCAACATCCTAAACTCTCTGGCACTTCAACCAAATAGCAAGGTTCTGGAGATCGGTTGTGGGTGGGGTGGATTTATGGAAGAGGCAGCTCTTGCTGGTCACCAGGTCACGGGGCTGACTCTCTCGACTGAACAGCAGTCATTTGCGATGGATCGCATCAATCAACAATGGCCGAATCGCCATGAAGTACGACTTCAAGATTATCGGGATTGCAAGGATCAATTTGATGGAATCGCCTCCATTGAAATGTTTGAAGCAGTTGGTGAAAATCATTGGAGCGAATACTTCCAAACTATTGCAAAGCGGCTAAAAGCAGGTGGCCGAGCTTGCATCCAAACCATCGTCATAGCGGAAGACTTATTTGATCGCTATCGCCACAGCACCGACTTCATTCAACAGTATGTTTTCCCGGGGGGCATGCTACCTTCGCCCTCTAAATTCAAAGCTGCAGCGGCTGGCGCAGGCTTAGAGGTAGAGGCAGA
>JBDLUB010000055.1:0-7139 GCA_039805525.1 Pseudomonadota bacterium
CAGCGACGTGAAGGGCTTCGTTGGCCGCGGCGTGAGCACGGATGGCAAATCGCACTATCCGATGGGCTCGAACGACCAGACGTTGCCGTGGTTCCTCGGCCTGTGGCGCTACTGGCAGTCCGGCATCGCCACGGAGGCCGAGAAGGCCAAAATCACGCAGCATCTCGTGACGACCGCGGAAGAGATCGTGCGCCTCGGGTGGAAAATGCCCGCGGAGAAGCCCTTTGGCACCCGCGGCAGCTTTGAGGGCTTTCACTTCGAGGAAGTGAGCCGCAAACTCTTCACCATGAGGGCGCTGCACGCCGTCACGGGTGACGCAAAATGGCAAAGCATGTATTCAAACCATTGTGATCGCTGAAAATCTATTTGACCGCTATCGCAAAAGTACAGACTTTATTCAGCAATACATTTTTCCAGGTGGGATGCTGCCTTCCAGAGAAGCCTTTAAGCACTATGCACAACAAGCGGGACTGCAGATCGAATGTGAATTCGCGTTTGGGCATGACTATGCCAAAACCCTTTGTATTTGGTATGAGCACTTTAATCAAAAACTCCCTGAAATCCGAGAGCTTGGGTTTGATGAACCCTTCATTCGGTTATAAGAGCAGAATATTGATGTCGTTCAATTTACGCTAAGCCACCAACCGAAATAGGTCAAGCGATGAAACAACCAGCAATTTTGAACTATAAGCAACAACGCGTATGGGTGATCGGGGCATCGAGTGGTATCGGTGAGGCTTGCGTCAAGGCCCTTTTTCAACAAGGTGCACGGGTGGCACTATCGAGTCGGCGCGTTGAGCGTCTTGAGGCAATAGCGCAGACCCAATCAAAAGATGATTACCTGATTCTGCCTGTTGATGTGATGCGCGAGGCTGATATTCAAGATGCGTATCAGAAGATAGAGAAAGAATGGGGCGGCATTGATTTACTGCTTTTTGTATCCGGTATTTACATCCCGATGCGAGCAGATACTTTTAATATGGCCGATGCTGAGAAAACCGTGAATTCGAATCTCTTGGGTCCGATGCGAGCAGTTGGGGCTGTATTGCCGGCGATGCTTGCTCGAGGTAGTGGACATATTGCCATTGTCGGCAGTGTTGCAGGCTACAGCGGTTTACCCAAGGCCTTAGCTTATGGGCCCACAAAGGCAGCTATGATTAATTTTTGTGAAACCTTATTTTATGATCTACAGCCCAAGGGTATCGGGGTTCATATGATTTCGCCAGGATTTGTAGAAACAGAGGCAACTGCGCAAAATGACTTTGAGATGCCAGCCCTCATCTCCGCTGAGACCGCTGCTAATGAAATCCTAGATGGAATTGCGCGCGGGGAATTTGATATTCATTTCCCTAAACGCTTTTCAGGCTTTTTAAAGTTCTTACGCATCTTGCCCTACCCAATCTACTTTTGGATATTGCGTAAGTTTGTGAAGATCTAAGTCTACTTGTAGCCGTCTTTGCGGACTTTATTGACTAAAAAATCCATTACCTGAATCGACTTGGCGCGTGAGCCAGCAATCGATGGCGATGTAATGTATTTCCCCTGAATCGCCACGGTTGGTACACCATCAATTCGATAGGCATTACCCAACTGATTAGCAGCGCGGGCTTTTGAAAGAACCGCAAACGAGCGATAGGCTGCTAAGAATGCATTGCGATCAACGCCTTGAGCGGCGACCCAATCGGCAATTTCATTTTCATTCAGGAGTCGCTTATTTTCACGATGCATGGCAAACATCACTTTGTCATTAAGCGCTTCGCCTTTTCCTAAAGACTCCAGGGCATAAAACAACAAGCTGTGGGGCATGAGTTCGTCACGAAAGGCAATAGGCACTTTCTTAAATACGACATCTTTATTCTGACGCTTTAACCAAGCCTTTAGATCGGGCTCAAATTCAAAGCAATGCGGGCAACCATACCAAAAGAATTCAATTACCTCGACCTTGCCTTTCACATCAATTGGCTGGGCAATCGGTAAAACGCGGTAATCAAAACCTTCTTCAACCTTAATCGGAGCTTGGGCAAGCGCAAATGATTGCAGACCAAATAAGGTCAGGATGAGAGTAAGGGTCTTGAATAACGATTTCATGATCGATTTACACGAATAACAGTTGGTTTAATTCCAAGGATGGTTAATTTACTGCGGACCGAAGTGGTATCTTCAATGCTGCCAAATGGGCCGATCCGAACCCGCCAAACCGAGTTTCCATCAACTGCACTTTCACTCAGTTGCGCCTGAATGCCCTGCATCGCTAAATTTGCTTTTTGTGCATCCGCTTCAGCGCGCTGGCTAAATACGCCGGTCTGAACGAAAAACATCGTGTCGGCTTTGGGCTCGGGCTTCGCTTCGGGGGTCTTGCCTGCCGCAATATCTGCAATTGGATCGCGCGCGGGATCGGCCCCTCCAATACCAGGAACCTTGGTCTGCAGAGGCTTATTAAGATCAAGCTGTGGTGCAGCAACCGCCGTTTCTTCCTCGGTCTCTTTGTCTGATTTTGGTGGGAGCGGCTTCATAAATGCAGGCGCGCTTGGGGCCCGAACTCCTGGCTTTTCTTGCGGCTGCGATTTCATTAAATACCACGCCACAATCAGTGCTAAACCAACCCCAACAAAAACGCCGATCAAAACACCCATGATCATTCCGCCCGACTCTGATGAGTCCAGTAGATGAGTCGAAGGTCGCTTTTCTAGCGCGTTAGATGCTTTAATGTCAGTCATGACCTCTATCTTAACCTTTGCTCAAAATTGCGAGCAAGCTGCCGGGATTACATCTTTTGCGGGGCACTAACCCCTAAGATTTTTAGGCCATTTTCTAAGACTTGCCGTGTAGCAGCCAGTAAGGCCAAGCGTGCTAATTTAAGTTGCTCGTCGTCCACCAAAACGCGGTCTGCATTGTAGAAGGTATGAAAATCCCCGGCAAGTTCGCGCAGATAGAAGGCAACGGCGTGTGGGGCCAAATCATGCGTAGCATTGGCCAATACCTCTGGATACTCAGATAATCGCCGTAATAAGTGATCGGCCGCCTTACTGTCAAGCAGACTTAAATTAGCATGCTCTAGAGCGCCAGGCTCTCCGCTCCATTGCTGAAGAATCGAACAAATCCGTGCGTGGGCATACTGCACATAAAAGACGGGATTCTCATCATTTTGTTGCAAAGCTAGATTCACATCGAATACAAATTCGGTATCTGCTTTACGTGAGATCAAGAAAAAGCGGACCGCATCGCGCCCACGCTGCAATGCTAGGTTGCGCTCATCATCGCTCATTTGCGGATGAATGCCACCAGACCATTCGACCAAATCTCGCAAAGTGACATAGGAGCCAACACGCTTGGAGAGTTTGACCTCTTCGCCATCGCGAATGACGGTGACCATCTTATGTAATACATAGTCGGGGTAGGTAGTTGGAATTGGCCAATCGCGCTTTTGTGCAACCCCCTGTATTCCAGAGCGAACACGAGCAATCGTGCCATGATGATCACTGCCCTGAACATTAATCACCTTTTCAAAACCGCGACTCCATTTGTTGATGTGATAAGCCACATCTGGAACAAAATAGGTATAGCTACCATCGGACTTGCGCATCACACGGTCTTTGTCGTCACCATCTAAGGTAGTCTTTAGCCACAAAGCACCATCAGCCTCATAAGTTTTATCAACCGCCCGCAGATCGTCAATCACTTGCTCAACGCTTCCGTCGGTATACAAAGAGGATTCCAAATAAAATTGGTCGAATTGCACACCAAAGGTTTTCAAGTCAATATCTTGCTCTTTGCGCAAATAGGCAACTGCATATTGACGGATCTTCTCCAGATCAGATGGATCATGCCCAGCACTTTGGTAAGACTCAGCAATCTCAGCAATGTACTCACCGTTATAGGCCTCCTTGGGCCAATTCGGACTTTTGGGATTTAAACCCTGTAATCGTGCTTGCACCGATAGTGCAAGATTATGAATCTGAACGCCGGCATCGTTGTAATAAAACTCCCGATGCACATCAGTATTTTGGCTGTCTAAAAGATTGGCTAATGCATCACCGAGAGCTGCCTGACGCCCGTGTCCAACATGTAAAGGTCCGGTGGGATTGGCAGACACAAATTCAATCATGGCCCGCTTGGGCAAGCTCGGGTCTGGCTTACCCGTACTATCCCGACGGCCAAAACGCGAGCCCTCACGCAATATAAGCCCCACCACCGCAGACTTTGCCGCAAGACTCAAACGAAAATTAATGAATCCAGGCCCAGCCATTTCAGCGCTTGCAATCAATTTTTCGTATTCGGGAGATTGATTTAATTGGCCAAGAATGGCTTGCGCCAACTCGCGCGGATTAGCCTTCCAGGCCTTCGAAATTTGCAAGGCAATATTGCAGGCAATATCGCCATGATCAGCAACCTTGGGTCGCTCTAAGTGCGGAATCGGAAACTCACCGGCTGCGAGTCCGCGCTCTTGGGCTAGGGCATTCAAAGCATTGGTGATGCACTGCGTGAGCTGAGTTTTTTGGCTAGACAACATAGAAATGAAAGTTTATCAGTGATGGTAAGCTTGATGCATGATTCATCAATTTCAGACCAAAAATGCAGCTCCCGTCATCATGCTCGATGACCTAACGCATCGGATTTTTAATGCGATTGGGCGCCCTTTCGAGAGTCAGGGTATTTTTCTGCCGGAACAAATCCCGGGATACCTCGAACGACTGCAGGGTGCGATTGATGCGGAACAAAATAAGGTGCCAAGTTCAGCCAGTGCAAGCGATGACGAGGATCAATCGTCTGAACCTGACCCCTTGGGTCGAAGGGCATACCCGTTTCTTGAATTACTGCGTCAAGCGCTAAAAAATCAAGAGCCCATAGTCTGGGGCGTGTAAGCCACTAATCCAAAGAGCTAGCAAGCGATCGCTTAATGAGATCAAGCGATTGACCACTCCGCTTGGCTAAATCGTCTGCCTGATCCATCCCGATCTTTCCGACATTGAAATATTGGGCATTCGGATGAGCCAAATAGAAACCGCTCACACTCGATGCAGGATTCATGGCCAGTGACTCTGTGAGAGTCATGCCAATTTCGTCTGCTTTTAAGGCGGCAAACATTGCTTGCTTGACATCGTGCTGGGGGCAGGCTGGATAACCAGGAGCAGGACGTATTCCTTGATATTTTTCATCGATTAAATCATCTGGGCTTAGTTGCTCATTGGCCACATATCCCCAAAGATCGGTTCGGACCCGCCAATGCATGAGCTCAGCAAATGCCTCGGCTAAACGATCGGCCAGCGCTTTGAGCATGATGGCACTGTAGTCATCATGTTTAGCCATAAATTGAGCGACTTTTTCATCAACCCCATGACCCGTAGTCACTGCAAAGCAACCCGCGTAATCGCGCACACCACTGGCTTTACTAGCAACATAATCTGCTAAACACCGATTAGGGCGCATCACACCATCGACGATGGGGCGCTCGGCTTGCTGTCTTAAGTTATGCCATACAAGGAATGGTTGCGAGCGCTCCTCATCGGCATAAAACAAAATATCGTCGCCATCACTATTGGCAGGGAAAAGACCAATCACCGCATCAGCCTGGAGCCATTGGCCTTTAATCAGTTTTTCCAACATGACTTGCGCATCCTGGTAGACCCGGCGAGCCTCGACCCCCACAATCTCGTCATCCAAGATGGCAGGAAATTTTCCCGCAAGATCCCAGGTCTGAAAAAATGGAGTCCAGTCGATGAACTTGGCAATCTCAGCCAATGAGTAATTCTTAAAAACGCGTCGGCCAATAAATTTTGGCTTAGTCGGTTGACTATTTGTCCAATCAATCGATTCTCGATTAGCGCGGGCAGCCTCTAGACTAATTAATGGGGTACTCTTTCGATTCGCATGCTGTTGACGAATGCGCTCATAATCAGTCAGCAAATCCTGCACAAACTTTTTCGCACCCTCATCGGAGAGCAAACTCGATGCAACAGAAACAGAGCGCGATGCGTCCGGTACGTAAACCACTGGCCCCTCATAATGCGGAGCAATCTTAACGGCTGTATGGACACGCGAAGTTGTTGCGCCGCCAATTAGTAATGGGGTTTTTTTCTCCCTGAAATACGCATCTCGTTGCATTTCTTGAGCAACATAAGTCATCTCCTCTAGCGAGGGCGTAATTAATCCGGATAGACCAACGATATCGGCATTTTCTTCCTTTGCCTTCTTTAGAATTTGATCGCAGGGAACCATCACCCCCATATTGACCACTTCAAAGTTATTGCATTGCAAGACTACCGTCACAATATTCTTTCCAATATCGTGCACATCACCTTTGACCGTTGCGATCACAATTTTGCCCTTGGCTTTACTCTCCCCGCCAGCCGCAACTAATTGCTTCTTTTCTTCCTCGATGTACGGAATTAGATGGGCCACAGCCTGCTTCATTACCCTCGCACTTTTCACCACTTGGGGCAAAAACATTTTGCCGGCACCAAATAAATCACCCACCACATTCATTCCATCCATGAGCGGCCCCTCAATCACCTCAATGGGCCGCCCGCCCGTACCCATAATCTCAGCACGCAGCTCTTCGGTATCATCCACAATGAAATTTGTGATGCCATGAACGAGTGCATGGGTTAAGCGCTCGCGCACAGGCGCCTCGCGCCACACCAAGTTTTCTTCTTGCTTGATGCCACCGCCTTTGTACTGATCCGCAATCGCTAGTAAACGCTCCGTAGGCGTTTGGCCGTCTTTCTCCTTAAAGCGGTTGAGGACGACATCTTCAACACGCTCCCGTAACTCGGGGTCTAGATCAGCGTATACGCCAAGCTGCCCAGCATTCACAATTCCCATATCCATACCCGCTTGAATGGCGTGATACAAAAAGACAGTATGAATAGCCTCGCGAACCCGATCGTTGCCCCGGAAGGAGAAGCTCACATTCGATACACCACCACTGACTTTAGCGGCTGGTAAGTGCTCTTTAATCCAACGGGTAGCTTCAATAAAGTCGACCGCGTAGTTATCGTGTTCTTCGATCCCCGTTGCAATGGCAAAAATATTGGGGTCAAAAATAATATCTTCGGGCGGAAAGTCCAACTCATCAACCAAGATCTTGTATGAACGTTGGCAAATTTCTATTTTTCGTTGATAGGTATCGGCCTGGCCTT
>JBDLUB010000056.1:0-6616 GCA_039805525.1 Pseudomonadota bacterium
CCGATATGGCCATTAAGAGTTAATCCCCAAATGCCAGTGTCAAAATTGGAAGTTAGATCTAAATAGTACGAACCTGAACTGTTTGGTATACCAAAAATATTTGTGAGTCCATAATTTATTTTTCCAAAACCACTTACGGGACCAAATGTATAGTTTTGTGCCAGGTAAAGCTCTGTAGTATTTGGATTTACCATCATAGCGTTGTAATTGCCGCCAGATTGAGGATAGAAATATTGCAAAACGCCAATATCTGATGCGAAACCTGGGGCTATTAATTCCTTTTTAAATCCACCATAGAAATCCATCTCAATTGGAGCCCTAACCCCATTTCCTGTGGTGTTTGAAATCCAACTAATTGTTGAGTTCCAGTTACCAATATATAAACCGCTCTCATGAGCGTAATCAAATCCACCCTGAATAGCAGGTTGGTAGTTTGTCTGAGTAATACCGCGATACCGATAGTCGTTTGTAATTGTTACGTTCGCAGTAATGGGGCTCTTTTCTGGCTCCGGAGCAGGTGCTGGTGCAGATTGGGCCATTGCGCCGCCTGCCAATGCATAGACCGCTAGAGCGAGTGTGGTTTTCTTAAAAGTGTTCATAAATAATCCCTTCTGGTTGAATGAAAAAATGCACTACACATTGATACATGCAATAAGCATGCCAGCTTCTTGAATATTGTTTTAAATCAACTACTTAGTTAATTTTGTAGATTTTGGTTTGCCTTTATTGATACTTACTTTGGTGAATATTTGAGTTTTTATGGGCTTTTGCACCAAAGTAATGCATGATTTAGTATCATTTTGTGCACCACCTTTGGGCATGCAAGGTCTTTAGCTTCGCCCTACAATTTGTTTATGCAAAAACCCAGTCAACTATTCGAGCAAATGCAGACCATTGCGGTCGATATGCAAAACAAGATTGGTGAGGTGATCCGTAACTCGCCTGCCAAAGACATTGAAAAAAATGTCCGGGCCATGATGACCCAAGGTTTTCAGCGCATGGATTTGGTTACGCGTGAAGAGTTTGATATTCAGTCGAAGGTGTTAGCCAAGACCCGTGAGAAGTTAGAGGCGCTTGAGGCAAAAGTAGCTGCCCTCGAAAATAAGTCGTAGTTGTCTAGATCTTTACAACCTCATCTTCGGCCTCATCATCTCGAAAGAAAGTGGCTGGAAAGTATTTGGGCGCAATTAAGAACCAAATAAAACCAGCAATCTGCACTATTAGAAATACCGCTAGCGCCAAATCATACGCACTGGTTTTGTTCCAACCCAAAGCAATACCCAAATCCAATAAATGACCGATACCCCATTGCACAATAAAAGCACCAATAAAGAGGGTGAGGTTGTAGGTAGTGCTGACTCTTCCCGAGTAGTGCTTCGGAAAATACAAGACAATAACGCTCTGCGCCAACACAAACGAAGCGCATGTAATCGCAAATAGATACCACCAGATCCATACCAAGGGCGTTTGCCAAAAATACGCGCAGGCCTGCATGATCATCGATGCGCCCACCATCCACGTCATGTAACGCATCGTATCAACCCCGCGCTTGGCTAACTTTGGCAATATCCAAGCATTAAAGAGATAGGCAAAGAGGAGTACTGTATTAAAACCAAATACGATTTGTGCGGCAGTACTGGGGTGATACTCCATCACCTCAATGAGCCAAGGACCAAACCATAAGGTTTGTATTGCAATAAACCCGCCATAACAAAATGTTCCAAGCGGCAGGATGCGCCAGAAAAATGGATTGGTCAAAATCGGCTGATAACTTTGCCACGATAAATTCGCTTGTGAGCTGGGTACTTCGTGATTCGTTTGTTGATGCTGCTTTCTCACTGGCAAACCAAAGTACAGGATTAGGATTGCCAGAAACGACAAGCCAGCAAGCACCATAAAGACCCCGCGCCAACCGATATAAGGCGTAACCAAATGCACTGGCCATGTGCTAGCCAGGGCACCACTGGTACCAAACACCAACATCGCCGAGGCCAGTTGCCCCTGTTGAGAGGGTGCGTACCAAGCCCTAAAGCCTGAGAATGCAGCCATGAGACATGCAGATACTCCCATCCCAATTAAGATGCGTGCAATTACGAGCGTATTGAAGTTCTCGGCTAAGGCAAAAATAATGGCGCCAATCACAGCGAGGGTCATCACCCAAACTTCAGTAATCCGAGGGCCAAAGCGATCAAGCGCCAAACCCAAGGGAATTTGCGTCATTCCAAAGCCAACAAAATAAGCTGAGGACAAGAGTCCTAAATCCGCATTACTAATTTGGAGATCACGCACAAGATCTGGAGCGATCACCACATTGATCGTACGAAATGCATACGACATAAAGTAGGCCATGGCAAAGCATAAGAAAATCCGCAATGCAAAGCCGCCCTCGAGGGGTAGCCTTAGATGATCATTGGGTCTGCCATACCAATGGGAATAATGCGCCCGACTCATTTAGTGCTTAGTTTGGTCGAAACTCATCAAAAAATATAGTGATGTTCTCTTGATTGAGGAGAGACTCTAATTGACTGGACTGCCCCGTCCGAATGACGCTGATTTGATAAAGATTCACAGAGTCATTGGCAGCCGGCCTAATTAACCACCGCACCCGCATCACCTTTTTGCTCTCAGGAAGACCTAAATAATAGTCTTGCGTGACTTGTTTAGCTTGACCCGCTGGGCCAATTCGGCTGGTGACATCTTTGACCGGATTAAATTGGGTTGTGTTTGCCTGTCGTAGCAGGGTATTTTTTAACATCTCCTCAACCAGTGTGACCTGGGTCGCAATCGTGGCTGGGATTTGTGTGGTCATCACCGCAAATACATCCTCATCGACTTTGGCGAACTCCAGAGTTTGCTTTAGAGACGTTGTTTGATAGGTGATGCTGCGCTCAATTAGTTGGGGCTTACTCGGAAACATCACCGAATAGCCCTGCGCATCGTTTTTAATGGTACGCCAATCAAATTGAGGGCTACACGCTACGATGAGAGTACAAAGGGTAGCTAGCCCAAATATGCGTATTGCCCTATACAACGCCAGCCTCATGGGCTTGTTGATCGGCGTGATAACTTGAGCGCACCATCGCACCAACTGCTGCATGGCTAAAGCCCATCACATATGCTTTTTGCTCAAACTCTTTAAAGGTATCCGGGTGTACATACCGCAATACTGGTAAGTGGTGATTTGAGGGGGCAAGGTACTGACCAATGGTGAGCATATCAATATCATGCGCGCGCATATCCTGCATGACCTCCAAGATCTCCTCATCGGTTTCGCCCAATCCAACCATCAAACCACTCTTAGTCGGTATCTGTGGAAAGCGTGCTTTGAAGTCTTTCAATAGCTTTAATGAATGTGCATAGTCTGACCCTGGTCTCGCTTGCTTATATAAGCGCGGTACGGTTTCCAGGTTATGGTTCATAACATCAGGCAAGCCTTGTGGATCGCTAGCAAATATATCGAGAGCCTTCTCAAGTCGACCCCGAAAATCAGGCACTAAGACCTCAACACGAGTTGACGGTGAAAGCTCTTTAGTGCGACGGATGCAATCCACAAAATGCTGAGCGCCTCCATCACGTAGATCATCACGATCGACGCTTGTAATCACCACATAGGAAAGTTTGAGTGCGGCTATTGTCTTCGCGAGGTTAATCGGCTCTTGTGCATCTAAAGGGTCAGGTCTACCATGCCCAACATCACAAAACGGGCAGCGTCGGGTACATTTATCGCCCATGATCATAAAGGTGGCCGTGCCTTTACCAAAACACTCCCCAATGTTAGGGCAGCTCGCCTCTTCACATACAGTGACCAACTGGTTCTCACGCAAAATCTGTTTAATCTCATTAAAGCGTGAACTACTCGACGCGGCTTTGACCCGAATCCAGTCCGGCTTTTTTAAGGTCTCGGCTAGAGGCACGATCTTTATGGGAATCCGCGCAGTCTTATCCGCCGATTTTTGTTTTTGCAGGGGATCGTATTCTTTTTTTAAATCGCTCATCAAACAGGTTCCAGTTGCAACTGCTGTTGTAGGTGATTCAGTAAATTTCCTACAACGGTATCGATATTCTCGCTGATTCCGAGCGACTTGAGGTCAATCGTTTTTAAGCCCTCATAGCCACAAGGGTGGATTGCCTCAAAGGGTGATAAGTCCATATCAATATTCAGTGCTAAACCGTGGTAACTACATTGTTTAGTAATTTTAAGCCCCAGGGCTGCAATCTTGGCACCCCAAAGGGACGGTGATACCTGAGGCTGCTCACTAAGATAAATGCCAGGAGCGCCGGACTTACGCTCAGTGATTACCTTGTAATCAATTAGGGTCTGGATAAGCGCTTCCTCAATGCGCGAAACCAGCTCTTTGACAAAGAGCTTCTTACGCTTAAGATCAAGTAATAAATAAATCACGATTTGGCCTGGCCCGTGATAGGTAATCTCACCGCCACGATCAACTTCAATAAGAGGAATAGAATCAATCGGGGTGTGTAAATTAGTTGGCTCTCCAGCCAAGCCCAAGGTGAAGACCGGAGGATGTTGCAAGACCCACACTTCATCAATCGTCGTCGCAGAGCGCTCTTGTGTAAACCGTTGCATGGCTTCAAAAGCTTGTTGGTATTCCACCAAGCCCAAGAACCGAATTTGTACTGGGCTAGCCTGCATTGCAACTCACTAGAGTACGACGCTCACCAAGGGATGGGTGGATAGTGTTCGATAGATTTCATCGAGCTGTTCACGACTGGTTACATGCACTGTAATGGTTAGGCCCAGATAATTGCCATCACGGGATGGCCGCTCTTCAATGCTTGTCTCCTGAAAATTGGGATCAAATTGCTTGGCAATATGAATTACGGCTGGCAAAAACTCGGGGGTTGCTTTACCCATTACCTTGATTGGAAAATCGCATGGGTACTGAATCAGGGACTCTGCGGGAGTATTGGTGTTCATGATGATGTTCTCGGAAAGCCCAACCAATTAGACAAAATAATATTGCGAATGCAGTGCAACTTGCGATGAAAAAAATGATCGGCTCCTGGTACCACATGCACAGTTAATTCTTGAGGACGAGTCCAATCAAATACCGCACTCAACGGAATGGTCTCATCATTTTCCCCATGAATCACAATGGTGTCTGGTGGAACACGTTCGGCCAACTCCCACTTGCCTGCTGCGCTACCCACCATGACAAAGCGCTCTACCGGTCGTCCAAGCTCAGCTAGTTTTTGAACCAAATGGGTGCCCACATAACTGCCAAAGGAGAAACCGGCTAGCACCAATGGCAATTGATTGACTTGGGTAATCCAAAGCTGCTCATTGGCATTTGGCAAGCTTTGCATCCAAGCTCCTGGCGTGCGCATCCAATCACTAATGCAAATCAGGTCGTCAAGCTCACCACGCCCTTCATCATGCACGCCCTCTGATAAACCAACCCCCCGAAAATTTGGTCTGACGCACACATAATCCAACTGATTAAACGTTCTTGCTAAGGTCTGCACCACCTTGTTATCCATGGTGCCGCCGAGTAATGGATGGGGGTGGGCAATCAAGGCCAATCCTCGTAACTCAGTATGGGGATTTTGTTTAAGGCTCTCTGGCAAATCGATCGAGAGCTGAATCTGGCCCACTGGGCCTAGGATCGTAATGGTTTGGGTCCGATTGTTCATGCAATGCCTAATCGCTCAATTAAATCATTAAACGTTCGACAGGCTTACCTTGCATCAAATGAGAGTCGATAATTTCTTCCACATCTTCGGTATCAATCATGGAATACCACACACCCTGGGGATAAACCACCATGACGGGGCCGTTCGCACAATGATCTAAACAGCCCGCTTTATTCACGCGCACCTTACCTGCGCCGTTGAGTCCCAATTCTTTGACCCGTTTTTTAGTGAAATCAAACAAGGCTTGGGCATTGTGCCGAGCACAGCAATCATCGCCATTACTCCGCTCGTTTAAACAAAAGAATAGGTGGTATTGATAGCTCATCCTAGAAATTATATCGATGGATGACGCTTCTAGCCGAACTCACTGATTTGCCCGTCGGGCGTAATGAATCAGCCAAATGAATGCTACTGGCAACCACAGCCAAGACAGCCATTGCATTAAATCATTGAGATGCGCTAAACGGCTATGATTCCATCGCGGCAGACTAATGGTGAAGTAGGGATTATCTGGAAAATAGTTCACCAAAATTAGGAGGGCAACTAGGGAGCTAATGCAGGCAATGAGCCGAATGTTGGTTGAGCAGCGCGTAAAAATACCAGCCAGAAGACTACTTAGTACCATCCCCCAAATCGCACCCGCACTTAACCACACAAAGCCAAACTCCGAACCAAACTGTAGGGATGTAAATAAGGATTTGAGCGTGATCGTAATCACCAATAATCCTGCAAGGATCGGTAATTTAGGAATATTGTTGCGTAGTGCCAAAGAGAAGAATAGGCAAACGCCAAACCAACTAAGGCCCGTCACTAAAGCCTCATAAATCGTATGATGAATTCCATCCAAACCCCAGCTTGCAATCGGATTGAAACCGAGACCCAAAAAGCCCATGCCTAACCATGCGCTTTGGGGATAAATTTGTGCAAACGGGAACAAGATGAATAGGGCAACACTTAACCA
>JBDLUB010000057.1:0-6587 GCA_039805525.1 Pseudomonadota bacterium
CATTGGTTTTTTGTATGCCCTACCAAATATCTTTGGTGAAGCACCTGCCGTTCAAATCTCGTCAGCGAAGCCAACGATCAAGGTTGATCTCGCTACCCAATCTCGGATTGAGTCGCTTCTGAACGAGTCAAGTATTCAAAATACGGGGATTTTCTTTGAGCGCACTGGCAATGTCGGCAGTATCAAAATTCGCTTTGAAAATACCGATACACAGCTCAAAGCACGGGATTTAATTAATCAGAAGCTAAATGTTGACCCCAAAGAGCCTAACTATATTGTGGCGCTCAATCTTCTCTCGAATACACCTAATTGGCTTAGCTCAATCAATGCACTTCCCATGCCTTTGGGTCTAGACCTGCGTGGTGGCGTGTATTTCTTGTTGCAAGTCGATATGCAAGGGGCAGTCCAGAAGAAGCTGACTTCCTTAGCAACCGATATTCGTGGACAACTGCGTGATAAAGGGATTCGTCATCAGGGCATTGAACGCGCAGGTGACGCCATTACGATTCGCTTTGGATCGACTGCAGAAGCAGATGCTGCCCGCGCGGCACTAGCAGGGCCTCAAGCTGATCTAGAGTGGCTTCTTGAAAAAGCAGTCGATGGCGCCAAACTCGTTGGGCGATTTAAGGCTAGTGCACTTAAAGAGGTTCAAGAAAATGCTGTCAAGCAAAACATCATCACCCTCAATAAACGCGTCAACGAATTAGCGGTTAAAGAACCCGTGATCCAGCAACAGGGGGCGGAGCGTATCGTGGTACAGCTACCCGGCGTTCAAGATACTGCGCGTGCCAAAGATATTATTGGTCGTACCGCAACCCTTGAATCCCGCCTAGCGGATCCAGTCGCTTCAACGATTGGCCTCAATGAAACCCCGCCACCCGGTACCGATGTATTTCGTTTTGGCGAGAATCGCCTCGGGGTTTTTAAAAAATCCGTGATCTTTACTGGCGATCGCATCACGGATGCGAGCGCTGGCTTTGATCAGAACCAACGTCCCTCTGTCAACATCTCACTTGATGCCGCTGGTGGACGAGTGATGCAAGAGGTGACGCGTGAGAACATTGGTAAGCCCATGGGCATGATTCTGTTTGAGAAGGGTAAGGGTGAGGTGCTCACCATTGCGACGATTCAAAGTGAGTTTGGCTCCAAGTTCCAGATTACTGGCCAACCCACCACTGAAAGCGCCAATGATCTTGCACTCCTTCTGCGCGCTGGATCCTTAGCTGCCCCCATGGAAATTATTGAAGAACGCACCATTGGCCCCAGCCTTGGTCTTGAGAACATTGAGAAAGGATTTAAATCCTTGATTTATGGATTCGCAGCCATCGCGATTTTCATGATTGCCTACTATCTTTTATTTGGCCTATTTTCGGTCATTGCCTTGGGCGTCAACATTGTTTTACTCATTTCTTTACTTTCGATGCTGCAAGCCACCCTTTCCCTTCCAGGCATTGCCGCGATGGCTTTGGCGATTGGTATGGCGATTGACTCTAACGTTCTCATCAATGAGCGGATTCGAGAAGAACTCCGCAATGGTGCGGCTCCCCACACCGCAATTGCAATTGGCTTTGATAAAGCATGGGCGACTATTTTGGACTCCAATATCACTACCTTGATTGCTGGAATTGCCTTGCTTGCCTTTGGATCAGGTCCGGTCAAAGGCTTTGCAGTGGTCCATTGCCTCGGCATTTTGACCTCGATGTTCTCCGCGGTCTTTTTTGCCCGGGGTGTCGTTAATCTTTGGTACGGGCGTCAAAAGAAATTGCAGTCCATTTCAATTGGCCAAGTTTGGCGACCACAGGGGAAATAAGTCATGGAATTTTTCCGTATCCGCAAAGACATTCCCTTCATGCGCCATGCATTGCTACTCAATGCATTCTCATTCATTACCTTCCTGGCGGCAGTATTTTTTATCTGGCAAAAGGGCTTGCATCTCTCGATCGAGTTTACGGGTGGTACTGTGATGGAGATAACCTATCCTCAAACTGCCCCGCTTGACACAATTCGTGATCAGATCGCAAAAATTGGATACACGGATACCCAAATTCAGAACTTTGGGAGCTCACGCGATGTCATGATTCGATTACCGCTCCAACGGGATCAAACGGGTCAAGTCATTCCATCCGCACAGCAAAGCAGCGCAGTCATGCAAGTACTCGAAGCAAATAATTCGGGTGCTAAATTACAACGAGTGGAGTATGTTGGTCCTCAGGTTGGCAAAGAGCTTGCAGTTGATGGGGTGAAGGCTCTCATCTTTGTTGTGATTGGCATCATGATTTATCTCGCATTTCGTTTTGAGTGGAAATTTGCGGTTGCAGGTATTTTGGCCAATCTGCATGACGTAGTTATTATTCTCGGATTTTTTGCTTTCTTCCAATGGGAATTCTCGCTCTCCGTTTTAGCTGCTGTGTTGGCGGTTCTTGGCTACTCGGTTAATGAATCAGTGGTGATCTTTGATCGAATTCGTGAAAATTTTCGCAAGCAACGTAAAATGAATACGCGTGAAATTATTGATAGTGCGATCACGGGCACGATCAGTCGAACGGTTATTACGCACGGTAGCACCGAAATGATGGTAATCGCCATGTTGATTTTTGGTGGCCCAACCTTGTTTTATTTTGCTCTAGCTCTAACGATTGGCATCTTATTTGGAATCTATTCCTCGGTCTTCGTGGCCGCAGCCATTGCAATGTGGTTGGGCATTAAGCGTGAAGACCTCATCAAGGCAGATCGTAAATCCAATGAGAACAATCGCCCTGATGATCCTAACTTTGGAGCGCAGGTCTAAGCTGTTCTAAGATTCGTTGAGTTGCGCCTTGATGTTCTGCAGCAAAACGAAGTGCCTTGCTCGAACGATCTTGACGCTCTCCAGTATTAATAAGAAGCGATTCAATGGTTTTCGCTAGGGCATCCACCAATTCGGGATTACTATCCCCGGTTACTCGAATCGCCGCACCGCAAGCAATGGCGTCTTCACTGGCCTTCTGAAAATTGTAGGTATGTGGGCCCAAAATCACTGGGCAACCATTTGCACACGCTTCAATTAAATTTTGTCCACCGGTTGGCAAAAGACTGCCGCCCATCACTACAAAATTACTCGCTGCGTAATAAGCCGCCATCTCGCCCATCGAGTCGCCTAGCAGAACATCAATCTTTGCCCAATGTAAGGATGGGTCCATTTCTTCACTAGAACGTGGATCACTAAAACTCGAGCGTCGCTCAAAGGCCAATCCCGTTTGATAAATAAGATCGGCAACCTCAGAGAATCGATCAGGATGACGTGGCACCATGATCAGTAATGGCGGATGAGGCCAAGTGTTGGTCTTCAGAATATGCTTCCAGGCATCCAAAATGATCGATTCTTCGCCAGCTCGGGTACTGGCTGCGCAAACCACAAGGCGTCCCTGGGCTTGAACAACATTTTTCCAATGCGTTCCTAGGGCGATTGTTTCGGGTTGGCTTGCAATATCAAACTTCATATTTCCAACAATCCGCACGCTCTCAACACCAAGGGCTTGATAATGCTTCGCATCATGGGCTGACTGCGCCAAAATAGCCGTGAATGACTGGAATAGTGCTTGCCCCGCTCTCCCAAAACTCTGTACCCGCTTAAAACTACGTTCGGATAAGCGAGCGTTGATCAGAAAAAGGGGGATCCCTAGTTGGCGCGCCCGAAATACAAAACCAGGCCAGGCCTCGGTTTCCATGAGAAGGCCCAATCGGGGCTGAAAATGCTTCAAAAAGCGTTCGATCGCCCAACAAATATCGTAAGGTAAGTAGACTTGTACAAGTCGACCCTGTTGAATCGCTCTCCAATATATCTTGCTGCCAGCCTCACGTCCCGTGGGAGTCATGTGGGTCAAAAGAATCGAGTGGCCCTCATGGAGCAGTGTCTCGATTAAGGCTTGTGTGGCATGCGTTTCGCCTACCGAGACCGCATGAATCCATATCGGCCGACTCTGAAATTTCTTCGTTTGATTGAATCCAAAGCGCTCGGCTATATGATGACGGTAACCACGATGGTGACGACTGCGCCACAAGAGCCGACCGATGACAACGGGTATTAAGAGATGCCAAATTGCCTCATACAAAAAATAGAGGCCAAAGGGGTAATGCGCAGCTGGGCGATTGGATCGACTCAACGCTTACTTGGCTTCAATCGCGATGCCAACTCTGCGGCTTTGCCCGTATATGAAGCAGGGGTCATTTTTAGTAAACGCTTCTTCTCTGGCTCAGGAATCGCAAGGGTTTTAATAAAACGCTGCAAGATATCGCGTGTAATGGCCTTACCGCGAGTTAAATCCTTTAATTGCTCGTAGGGGTTTTCAATCCCATAGCGGCGCATCACGGTTTGAATAGGCTCAGCGAGAACTTCCCAACAATCATTTAAATCGGATGCAATCGCCGCAACATTGACCTCTAATTTAGAGAGTCCGCGTAAGGCGCTGTCATAAGCCAATACGCTATGGCCAAATGCTGGACCCAAATTACGTAAAACGGTAGAGTCAGTAAGGTCACGCTGCCATCTTGAAATCGGAAGCTTTTCGGCTAAATGACGCAGGAGTGCGTTCGCAATCCCAAGATTACCTTCAGAGTTCTCAAAATCAATTGGATTGACTTTATGCGGCATAGTAGAAGAACCAATCTCGCCTGCCTTCGTTTTTTGCTTAAAGTAACCCAGAGAAATATAGGCCCAGAAATCACGATCGATATCTAGCAAAATTGTATTGGCACGAGCAATGGCATCAAATAACTCAGCCATGCCATCATGGGGCTCAATCTGAATCGTATAGGGATTAAATTCCAAACCAAGACGCTTTTCGACAACCCCTCTAGCAAACTGCTCCCAGTCAAAGTCTGGATATGCTGCTAGGTGAGCGTTGTAATTACCGACCGCACCATTCATCTTGCCAAGTAGCGCGACATTGCTAATCGCCTGAATCGCTCGCTCTAGGCGTTTTGCCATATTGGCAATTTCCTTACCCAAAGTGGTTGGTGAGGCTGGCTGACCATGGGTTCTAGAGAGCATTGGAATGGTGGCATTCTGAACCGCGAGCTCATTTAAAGCCTTCAAAACTAAACGCAGTTGCGGGATTAATACATGATCACGTGCACCTCGCAACATCAGACCATGTGAGGTGTTATTAATATCCTCCGAAGTACACGCAAAGTGGATGAACTCGCTTGCCTTAAGTAATTTTGGACGTTTTGCTACTTTTTCTTTTAACCAATACTCAACCGCCTTGACATCGTGGTTGGTGATTGCCTCAATCTCTTTGATACGCTGTGCATCTGCTTCCGAAAAATCACTGGCCAGTTTTAAGAGAAATGCTTCATCGGCTGCATCAATCTTAGGAATATTCGCTAACTTTGCTTCGCTCAGGGCCAAAAGCCACTGGATTTCGACTACCACCCGCTGTTGCATAAATGCTGCCTCAGATAGCCAAGGACGCAGGGCATCGAGTTTTTTCGCATACCGGCCATCGAGTGGTGATAGTGCTGTTAAGGAAGATAGCGTGGACAAGGGGTTCTCATTACAAAGTGATCAAAACTTGATTTTAATGGGTTTATGGCTGACCTCATAGATTGCTATACTGCGCCCTTATGAAAATTATTGGATCTTTAACTAGCCCCTTTGTTCGCAAAGTGCGCATCGTCATGGCGGAAAAAAAGATTGATGCCGAACTGGTCCTTGAGAATGTATGGAACTCAGAGACCACCATTGCAGAATTTAATCCCTTAAGTAAGATTCCGTGCCTTCTCATGGATGATGGTGGTGCCATGTTTGATTCGCGAGTGATTGCTGAATACATTGACACCCTAAGTCCAGTTGGCAAGCTCATCCCTGCCACTGGGCGGGAACGTGCTGCGGTTAAAACTTGGGAAGCCCTAGCCGATGGCGTAATTGATGCTGGTATTTTGGCGCGCCTAGAAAAAACCTTTCGAAATGATGGCGAGCAAAGCGAAAAGTGGCTTGAGCGTCAAATGCATAAAGTGCATCAAGGCATGGAGACCATGTCAAAGAGTTTAGGTAACTCAAAATGGTGCCATGGCAATCAATTTAGCCTTGCTGACATTGCCTTGGGATGTGCGCTTGGCTGGTTTGAATTACGCTTTCCTGAGCTCAACTGGAAAACTCAATATCCAAACCTTGCCACACATTTTGCACTACTATCGGATCGCCCCTCATTCAAAAAGACTGCGCCGCCTGCACAGTAATCCTTAGCGAACGATAATTCCACCGCCCAAGCAAACATCTCCTTGATAGAGAACGGCGGACTGGCCTGGCGTCACTGCCCACTGAGCCGCCGCAAATTGCAACTCGAAGGAATCGCCCTGCTCCGCAGTGATTGCGCAGAGAGCATCTTCTTGCCGATAACGGGTTTTTGCGCTGTATTGGCCCAGCGGCGGTTCATGACCCGAGATCCATGAGGCATCCATTGCAGCTAAGGTTTCGCTCAATAACCACGGATGATCGTGACCTTGTGCGACATAGAGCGTGTTATTCGCAAGGTCTTTGCGGGCCACATACCAAGCATCACCGGTTCCATCTTGGCTGCCACCCAAACCAATTCCTTTGCGCTGCC
>JBDLUB010000058.1:0-6512 GCA_039805525.1 Pseudomonadota bacterium
TTTCTTTAATGTGATTACTGGTTTATATCCAGCCGATCAGGGTACGTTTGAGCTCCAGGGTCGGCCGTATTCCCCTCATTCGGTATCTCAGGTCACCCAAGCGGGTATTGCTAGAACCTTTCAAAACATTCGCTTATTTAAAGAAATGACCGCGCTGGAGAACGTCATGGTGGGATGCCATTGCCGCTCATCCATTGGTATGTGGGGTGCTATCCTGGGTACGCAAGCCAATCGACGGGAAGAGCGCGATATCCGTGAAAAATCGCTTGCCTTGCTTGCGTATGTTGGTTTGCAAGACTATGCGCGACATAAGGCTAAAAATTTATCTTATGGCTATCAAAGGCGTCTTGAAATTGCCCGTGCCTTAGCCACCGAACCGATTCTATTAGCTCTTGATGAGCCAGCTGCGGGGATGAATGCAAGCGAGAAGCTGGAATTAAAAGAATTAATTCTAAAGATTCGCGCTGATGGCAAAACAATTTTGCTCATTGAGCACGATGTGCATCTCGTGATGAGTCTTTGTGATCATTTGACGGTACTTGATTATGGCAAGGTGATTGCCGATGGATTGCCTGATGCAGTACGCAGTCACCCAGAGGTGATCCGAGCTTACTTGGGCGGGGCGGCAGCATGAGTGCCACACCTCTTTTAGAGATTAAACATCTAAAGTTATCGTATGGCGGAATTGCTGCCGTTAAGGGCATTGATTTTTATATCAACACTGGAGAGTTGGTCACATTGATCGGGGCAAATGGCGCGGGTAAAACAACGACGTTAAAAGTTATCGCAGGTCTTCTAAAGCCAAGCGCTGGATCGATTCAATTCTTAGGGCATGCCATTGGTGGCAAGCCGGCCTATGAGTTGGCCGCGCTTGGGATTGGCTTGGTTCCAGAGGGCAGGGGAGTGTTTGCCAGGATGACCATATTGGAGAACCTGCAAATGGGTGCTTACATCCGACAGGGTTCTCAGTCATCTAAGAGTATTGATCACGACCTTGAGGTAGCACTTACAACCTTTCCACGCCTGCGTGAACGTTTGTTCCAATTGGCCGGTACCCTCTCTGGTGGGGAGCAGCAAATGGTGGCGATTGCTCGGGCTATGATGGCTAAGCCAAAGCTTCTCTTGCTCGATGAGCCCTCGATGGGTCTGGCACCACTCATGGTGGAAACCATTTTTGAGGTGATTCAAAACCTCAATCAACAGGGTATGACGATTTTGCTCGTCGAGCAAAATGCTCGCTTGGCCTTATCCATGGCAGACCGAGCGTATGTGATGGAGAGTGGGGCCATTACCCTATCAGGATCGGCCAATCAGTTATTCAATGACGACCGGGTACGTGAAGCGTATTTGGGTACGGATCTAAAAACCAAAGATACTAAAGAGACCAAAGAAACTTAAGTCAGTTTCTTTAGCAGAACCCGCAAGGTAGCGCACATCGTGAGGATTTCCTCTTCGGTGACATTGAGTGCAGGCATAAAGCGCAATAGATCGGGTCTTGGCGAATTAATCAGTAAGCCCTCGGGCTCATGCTCCCTAGCAAGCTCGACCAAGGAGGGGCCAATATCCTTACCCAACATGAGTGCCCGAAGCAGTCCTTTACCACGCTCGCCTTTTAAGCCGAATTCAGAACAAAGTTTCAGTAATTCAGTTTGTAGGAACACTCCTTTTTGAATCACTGAGTCCAAAAAGCCGGGCGCCAAGAGTTGTTCAATCACACTAATCCCGACCGCGGTCATTAAGGCATTGCCATTGTAAGTGCCGCCTTGATCGCCAGGTACAAAGCAGGCTACTGCATCGGTGCATAAAAGGGCCGCGAGAGGCACGCCCCCACCGATTCCTTTACCAAGGGTCATGATGTCGGGCTCAATCCCAAAATGTTGGTAGGCAAATAATTTGCCGGTTCTTCCAAAACCAGCTTGCACCTCATCAACGATGAGCAATAGATTGAGCTCTTTAGTGAGCTGGCGTAGTTCTTTCATGAAGGCGTGATCAGCAGGAATAACGCCACCTTCACCTTGGACTGGTTCTAGCATGACGGCAACCGTTTTATCGGTGATGCAGCGTTTAACCGATTCAATATCGTTGAGATCAGCCTTCGGAAAGCCTGCTACCTGGGGGGCGAATAGAGTATCCCAGCCCGGTTTGCCCGATGCACTCATTGTTGCTAAGGTCCGACCATGAAAACTGTGATCAAAGGTGATGATTTCGTAAGCACCGCCTTTATGAATCTGCCCCCATTTACGAGCAAGCTTGATGGCGCCCTCGTTGGCTTCCGCCCCACTGTTTGCAAAAAATACTTTGTTAAAGCAGCTATGGCTGGTTAGTAAATCGGATAACCGAATCATCGGTTCGTTATAGAACGCAGGGCTAGGGTTAATTAACTTCTGAGCTTGCTCGTTTAACGCAGAAACAATGCCAGGGTTGCAGTGCCCCAAGCAATTGACGGCCCATCCTTGCAGGAAGTCTAAGTAGCGCTTGCCATTTTGATCTACTAACCACGAGCCTTTACCCTCCATCATGATGATGTCCGGCCGCTTGGTGATATACATCACCGAATGGGCATCAACAGGACGGGGATCAGAAAGTTGATTCATAGCACAATCATACAAAAGATCGGTGTAAAAAGGGAATTTGCCTTCAAGTGCACAACATTAGGCATGCACTAGATCAGCTTCGCTCGTGAATGAGTCGGCATAAAACTCATCCTCGGGTAGACCACATTGATTAACAAAGTCCGTTTGGGCTGATTGAATCACAATCGGGGCGCCACAGGCATAGACTTGGAATGCGCTGAGATCGGTAAAGTCTGCCATCACGGCACGGTGAACAAAGCCTGTCCGGCCGGTCCAGTGATCCTCAGGTAAGGCGTCGGAAATAACTGGAATGTAATGGAAGCGAGGCAGGGTGCTAGCAAACTCCTGGCAAAGAGTATCCATGTAGAGATCTTTAGGGCGTCGACCGCCCCAGTAGAAATAGATCTCACGATCAATTTTCTTCTCACGCATATGCAACAGAATGGATTTGATCGGCGCAAAGCCTGTACCGGATGCTAAGAAAATAATCGGTTTCTGAGTGTCCTCACGTAAGAAAAAACTTCCTTGAGGACCTTCAAAACGCAAGATGTCCTTTTCTTTGATTGATTTGCCATCAGCTCCTTGGCCAAAGAGCGGGTCAGTAAAAAGACCGCCTGGCAGATGTCGAATGTGCAACTCGATCGGGCCCTCTTGATGTGGGGCGCTAGCAATTGAATACGCACGACGCTTATTGTCTTTGAGTAAAAACTCCAGATACTGACCTGCTAAAAACTGAAAACGTTCACTGGCAGGTAGTTGCAGTTGAAGAATTGCAACATCATTGCTTGGATATGTAATCGTCTGAATCCGACAGGGTACTTTGCGTACCGGAATGTCCCCACCGCCCTGGATTTCGCGAACGTCGATCAGCACATTCGATTTGGGATGGGCGCAGCACAAAAGGGTCGCCCCCGCAGTTTCGTCGAGGGCACTTAGGGCGCTTTGGCTGTGGTCTCCATGCTCAATCCGGCCCTCGAGCACTTTTCCCTTGCATGATCCGCAAGCACCATTTTTGCAGCCATAGGGCAGTTGAACGCCTTGGCGGATGGCCGCTTCTAAAACAGTCTCATCTGCCTCCACGGTGAATGTTCTGCCACTCTTTTTTAGTTCCACCTGGTACTGCAATTCCACTTCTCCCAATAAATCATTACGATATTCATTCTATGATGTCCAAAACTAGCCTATTTCGTCGCCCCCGCATCCTCATCATTGGATGCGGTGATATCGGCATTCGGGTTGCACAGCAGCTGCAAGGAAATGCACTTGCTCAATCGCAAGGTCGACCTAAGATCTTTGCATTAAGCAGTAGCCCTGGGCGTTTTACCGAACTTCGAAAGCATGGCATCACACCAATTGAAGGAAACCTAGACCACCCTGCGACTTTATGGCGAATTGCCCATTTAGCAACAACGGTCATTCATTTAGCACCACCAGCGCAAGATGGTGAGTACGATCAACGCACCCGCAATCTAGTTCAAATTTTATCCCAGCAGGGGCGATCTGTCAGACGCTTGGTTTATATCAGCACGACTGGGGTATACGGTAATCGCAATGGCGATTTTGTAGACGAGACCAGTCAATTGAAGCCCACTAGCCCGAGGGCGAAGCGACGCGTGGATGCAGAACAAACACTTCGCTTTTGGGCGGCCTCGCAAGGCGTTGCATTAACTATTTTGCGCGTACCCGGAATTTATGGACCCAATCGCTTACCGATTGAGCGCTTGAAAAACCAAACACCTGCTTTGCAAGAGCCGTTTGATGCGTATTCGAACCATATTCATGCAGATGATCTTGCTCGACTCATTTGTGCAGCCTTGTTTATCGGTAAACCACAGCGTGTGATCAATGCATGCGATGGTAGCGAGCAAAAAATGGGTGATTACTTTGATGAGGTCGCTTGTGCACTGGGTTTGCCGAAGCCACCGCGATTACCGCCCGATGAGGTTCGCTCTCAGGTGGGTCCCATGATGTGGTCATTCATGGCTGAGTCACGGCGAGTGCGTAATCAACGATTAAGGGAACTAAAGCGCCCCTTGAAATTCCCTCAGGTCAAAGACTATCTAAAAACTTTGTAATTATTTCCAGCTGTCTTTGAGACCAACGCTGCGATTAAAGACTAACTTTCCTGGAGCGCTATCTTTGCGATCAACCACAAAGTAGCCGTGCCGCTCAAATTGAAAACGATCTTCCGGTTTGGCGCTCTGCATACTGGGTTCTACATAAGCCTGAATCACCTTTTTGGAATTCGGATTAATAAAGCTCAGAAAATCATTGTCACCACTATCAGGGTGCGGATCCGTAAATAAATGCTCGTAAAGACGAATCTCAACAGGCAAGGCTTCCGCAGCATTAATCCAATGTATGTTTCCCTTCACCTTATAGTTATTAGAGTCTGGCGTACCACTTTTGCTATCTGGGAAATAGCGCGCATGAACCTCGGTGACTTTACCCTGGTCATCAAGTTTGACGCCAGTGCACTCGATGACGAATCCATGACGTAAGCGTACGCGCCCACCAGTCCCTCCGTCTTTGGGTGGGAACAGACGGAAAAATCCTTTTTCAGGATTCATCTGAAAATCATCAGCCTCAATCCAAAGCTCACGTCCAAAATGAAATTCGCGTTTGCCCCATTCCGGATGGTGCGGATGTTTGGGGGCAGAACAGGGTTCTTTTGCACCGTCCTCATAGTTTTCAATCACAAGCTTCAGCGGAGCGAGTACCGCACTGGCACGAGGGGCGCGCGCATCTAAATCATCGCGTAAGGCTTGCTCGAGGACACTCATGTCAATCCAGCTATCGGCTTTGGATACGCCAATTCGTTCGCAAAATAAACGAATACTCTCTGGTGTGTAACCGCGACGGCGGATTCCGGCGATGGTTGGCATACGAGGATCGTCCCAGCCGTCAACGCGTTCTTCCTCGACGAGTTGCAGGAGTTTACGCTTACTCGTAATAGTGTAGGTAAGATTGAGTCTGGCAAATTCGTATTGATGGGGTAAGGGGCCTTTAAAAACCCCGCACTCTTTAAGACTGTTGAGAATCCAGTCATAGAGCGGACGGTTGTTTTCAAACTCGAGGGTACAAATCGAGTGCGATACGTTTTCAAGAGCGTCCGAAATGCAATGGGTGAAGTCATACAAAGGGTAAATGCACCATTGATCGCCAGTGCGATGATGATGGGCATGGCGAATACGATAAATGACTGGATCGCGCATTACGATATTAGGGTGAGTCATATCAATTTTTAGACGCACGACATGACTACCATCGGGGAACTCGCCAGCACGCATTTTTTCCAAAAGTACGATGTTCTCGTCGGCCGAGCGATCTCGATAGGGGCTATTGACTCCCGGCGTGGAAAAGTTGCCGCGATTACGATGAATTTCCTCTGCGCTTTGACTATCGACGTATGCTTTGCCGTGACGCATTAGGATTTGCGCAAACTCGTAGAGGCGTTCAAAGTAATCACTGGCGTAATACAGGTGTTCATCGCCCTGATGGTGCCAGTCAAACCCTAACCAACGTACCGCATCTAAGATGCTATCGACATACTCCACATCCTCTTTGGTTGGATTGGTATCGTCAAGTCGCATATGGCAACGACCACCTGATGGCAAAGTGTCATAGTCTCTTGCCAAGCCATAATTGAGGCAAATACTCTTGGCATGTCCGATATGCAAGTAGCCGTTAGGCTCTGGTGGAAAGCGAGTGACCACGGCTGGTAGGGACTTGCCATGCGCATCAACGCGATTGGCATAGATACCTTTGGCTAAATCATGATCAATGATTTGCCGTAAGAAATTGGACGGCTCGGCTGGGTTTGCTGATGGCGTAGACATCCCACTATTGTAGAGAAGACTGCTCGAGTGGTTCTAGAAGCAAAAAATAAGGCCCGCAAACGCGGGCCAAATAGATAACAAACTAAATTTTAGGAAAGTC
>JBDLUB010000059.1:0-6285 GCA_039805525.1 Pseudomonadota bacterium
AGCAATCAAAGAGTAAAAGCGAGTAAAAACAGCATGACCACAGTCCGCCTTCGCGAAAACGAACCATTTGAAGTGGCATTGCGCCGCTTTAAGCGCACCATTGAGAAGAATGGTCTATTGACCGATCTTCGTGCACGTGAGTTTTATGAGAAACCCACTGCGGAGCGTAAGCGCAAGAAAGCAGCCGCTGCAAAGCGTCACTACAAGCGGATTCGTAGTCAGATGCTCCCTAAAAAGTTGTATTAATTCTTTTATCTAGTACAACACTGTGAAAGCCCCGGTTGTCGGGGCTTTTGTTTTTGGCTAATTAGGTTAAATCTAAACCAAATGAAGCTCAATGCGCTTACCTAAGGCGGCCGCATATTTGCGCAGCGTGCTAAGGCTTGGAGAATGTTTTCCAGAGGCCAGAGCGCTTTCTAGCCTTGCAATGGCTGGCGCTTGGGTGCCCATGCGTTTTGCAACCTGAGCTTGTGATAGTCCCGCTTCTTTTCTGGCAGCAAGAATCTCATCCAAAATTGATAGCTCTTCACGGTTAAGTCGATTAAGTTCAGCTTTAACAGCAGAATTCTTAAGCATCTTGTTGACCATTTGTTTGTGGGTCAGCGCTTTAGTCGATTTGGTTGTCATTTCTTGAACTCCTTCATGCGTTGCTTGGCAAGCTTTAATTCTTTATCAGGGGTCTTTTGAGTTTTCTTTATAAAGCTATGGAGCATGACAATTTTTTGTTTTACTACTAAGCAAAAGAAAACGCGCGCAATACCCTCCGCACCTTTAAGTCTAAGTTCAAATAGGCCACCCCCAAATGCATCGGTATGAGGTAAGCCTAAGTTGGGCCCATGCTCCATCATTCGGTCAGTCAAGCCGATATACCGAGCTTGAAGCGTAACTGGCAAATTCATGATTTCTTCCTGAACTTCTTGACTGTAATAAATGATGGAGTATTTCATCGAATGATGATAACAAATTTGTTATCATTGGGCAAGGGTAAAAAATTGCTGTTGCATTTATCAACACAATCAAAACACTTACAAGCGCATTCGTTAATCTCTTGGATAATGGATCCACACCATATACGATTTGGAGAACTTAAATGACTCTCAAAGAGCAAATTACTGAAGACATGAAGTCAGCTATGCGCGCTAAGGAGGCCGAGCGGCTGGGCACCATTCGCTTGTTGTTGGCCGCAATCAAACAGCGCGAAGTGGATGAGCGTATTACGGTAGATGATGCCGGCATCATTGCCATTGTTGAAAAACTGATCAAGCAACGCAAAGATTCGATTGAGCAGTTTCAGAAAGCAGGACGCACGGATTTAGTGGATCAAGAGAGTAAAGAGTTGGGAATCTTACAAGCGTATATGCCAGCCCAACTATCAGAAGCTGAAGTGCAAGCTGCGATTCAAAACACAATTTCGAGTTTAGGAGCCGCAGGTCCACAAGATATGGGCAAAGTGATTGGAGCACTCAAGGCACAACTTGCCGGCAAAGCCGATATGGGAATGGTCTCGAGCATGGTCAAGGCCGCTCTCGCAAAGTAGTGATTCGTTTATGGCCCTGATTCCCCAATCCTTTATATCCGATTTACTCAATCGGGTCGATATTGTGGATGTGGTGGGTAAGCACGTCAAACTCAAAAAGGCGGGCGCCAACTATCAAGGCTTATGCCCTTTTCATCAAGAGAAGTCACCCTCGTTTTCAGTATCTCCCACGAAGCAGTTTTATCACTGCTTCGGATGTGGGGCGCATGGGTCAGCAATCGGCTTCATGATGGAGTATTCCGGACAGTCTTATGTGGATGCGATTGAAGATCTCGCCCGTTCGGTAGGTCTCACTGTTCCCCGTGAGGAGCGCAATGTCCGTGATGTGATTGCGCAAAAGCAAGCCTTGGCCTTGGGTGAAGTAATGACTATGGCGAGCGATTGGTATTCCCAGCAACTAAAAGGATCGCAGCGGGCCATTGACTATCTGAAGGGGCGTGGTTTGACCGGCGAGATTGCAAAGCGCTATGGCCTTGGTTATGCACCCGATGGCTGGCAGGGGCTCGAGGCGGTGTTTGATTCGTACAGCAAAGATGAAACTGCCAAATTACTGATCGAGGCTGGCTTGATTATCCAGGGAGAGGGGGCTGATAGTCAGGGCAAGACCAAACGTTATGACCGTTTTCGTGATCGCATCATGTTTCCGATTCGAAATCCTAAAGGACAAGTCATTGCCTTTGGCGGCCGCATCTTAGATCAAGGGGAGCCTAAGTATTTAAATTCTCCAGAGACCCCGTTGTTTTCCAAAGGAAATACTCTTTATGGATTATTTGAGGGGCGCTTAGCGATTCGGGATCGTGGATTTGTCTTGGTCTGTGAGGGCTATATGGATGTGGTGGCGCTGGCCCAGCTGGGCTTTGCCAATGCGGTTGCCACCTTGGGGACTGCGTGCACACCATTTCATGTGCGCACTTTATTGCGCCAAACTGATCGGATCGTATTTTCATTTGATGGGGATGCAGCCGGTCAGCGTGCGGCGCAGCGTGCACTAGAAGCATGCTTACCAATCCTCTCCGACGATAAAGAAATTCGTTTTTTATTCTTGCCCAGTGAGCATGATCCCGATAGCTATATTCGTCAATATGGCGCTGCCGCATTTGAGCAAGCGATTCATCAGGCGATGCCCTTATCTGGATTCTTTTTTAAGCTTGCGAGCGAGGGCAATGATCTCGGAACCCCTGAAGGTCGAGCTAAAACTCACCATGTTGCTAAGCCTTGGTTGCAATCGATGCCGGCGATTGCCATGCGCTCTCAATTGCTGCGTGAACTTGCGAATCGCACGGCATCTAGCCTAAGTGAACTCGAGCAATTTTGCGCACTGACACCGGCGACTAAAACATCGACCCCCACTACTCAAAGCCAAACAAATCCGCAGACTATCAAACCGGCAATTACAAAACCAATCGCCCCAAGATCGGCAAAGCAGTCGCATCCCAAGGTTGAACCACCAAAGCCAACGGACTTATCGGAACACATCATGCGTTTATTGATTCAGTTTCCGGTTCTAGGAAAAAATATGACAGCCGATCAGCGTCAATTGGCACTTGAGGTGGCCCAAAAACGATCGGATAAGGCGCATGATCTAATGAGGGATCTGATTCATCAGTGCGACATTCTGGAGATTAATTCGCAAAATCCAAATTCCTCTTTTGCGGTTTTCCAAGATCAGTTGGCATCTAGCCCATTGGCCGAGCTCTATCAAATTCTTCGCCAGCGCATTTTGGGGTCTGAGATCGAGTATCTTGGGGCAAAAGAGGATCTCGATGGAGTCCTCAGCAAGCTGGAATTGGGTCACCTAAAAGCTGAAATGACTGAAATTGCCGAAAAAATGACTCAGGAAACTGCAAATACAGAGGATTTGGAGCGCTATCGGGAAATTAGTCAGCGTTTGAGTAAGCGGTAGGAAAATTAGAAAATAAATGGCTTAAATCGATATTTTTTAAGCTTTTGTAGGTCTTGATTGACTCAATCGAGTATAATACGCACTTCCAGAAAAAACTATTTGAATCAGCCACTTACCTTCATGGCCTGAGTACCTTTGGACGATCGATACGGTTAAATAAACCAGATCGTCAGGAAATATGGCTTAAGTGAGTATTTACTAACTTATTAGATTGATCGATTGCAAAGATATCCATGAAAAAACCAGCTTCCAAAGTCGCTCCTAAAAAATTAGCAAAACCAGCATCCAAAGCAAAAGCCCCAGTTAAAAAGGCAAAGTCTGCCGCTCCTGCAAAGAAGTCAGTAAAAGTGGTTGCTAAGAAGCCCGTTAAGGCTCCAGTAAAAAAAGTGAGCAAACCAGCAGGCAAAGCAACGAAGGCGCCAGCTAAAAAAGTGGTTTCCAAAACTGCAAAGCCGACAGCAAAGACTGCCAAGCCAAGTGCCAAATCAGTGAAAGCGGCACCAAAGCTGACTGCGAAAGAATTAGCCAAAAAGGCAGCCGAAGAGAAGGCCTTAAAGAAGGCTCAAGAAAAAGCAGCTAAAGAGCAGGCAAAAGCAGAAGCAAAAGCCGCCAAGTTAAAAGCCAAAGAGGCGGCGGTTGAGTTGGATGAAAATGGTCAGCCGATTAAAAAGACGCGTGGTCGTAAACCAAAGGTCGAAGTGGTGGGCGAGCCTGGTGTTGACAATCGCACCGATCGCCAAAAGGCGCGCGACCGTAAGGCAAAAGAAAAGGCCCTCCTCAAAGAGTTTGCTGCACAACAATTGGGTAGCGAAGAGCAGCAAGAGTTACGCCGCGCACGTTTGAAGACCCTCATCAAAATGGGTAAGTCTAAAGGTTACCTAACTCATGGCGAGATGAACGACGTCATGTCCGATGAGTTGTCCGAAGTGGATGCTCTAGAAACTTTAATCGGTCTTCTCAATGACATCGGCATTACTGTCTATGAACAAGCTCCCGATGCAGAAACATTGCTCTTAAATGAGCATGGCCCTACCGCAACTTCGGAAGAAGAAGCTGAAGAAGAAGCGGAAGCTGCTCTCTCAACCGTTGACTCTGAGTTTGGGCGTACTACCGACCCCGTTCGTATGTATATGCGCGAGATGGGTACCGTCGATCTCTTAACCCGCGAGGGTGAGATCGTGATCGCCAAAAAGATCGAAGCTGGTCTCAAAGACATGGTGATGGCTCTATCTGCTTGCCCAGTCACCATTTCAGAGATTCTTACGAATGTCGACAAGATTGTTTCCGGAGAGATGGAAATCGATCAGTTTGTCGATGGCTTAGTAGATCCCAATGCTGAAGATATTCCGATGGCCGCCGATGAGCCCGAGGATCTGGAGATGATGGATGAGGGCGAAGAGGGCGATGATGATGAAGGTGGCGGTGGTGGCGCGAGTACTGCTAGTGCGAAGCAACTCGAAGAGCTCAAGCAACGTTCCCTTGAAAAGTTTGCTGTAATTCGGACGCAATTTGACAAGATGCGTCGCGCCCATGATCGCGATGGCTACAACTCACCAAGTTATTTAAAAGCGCAAGATGCGATTCGTAACGAGTTACTTGGCTTTCGCTTAACGGCAAAGAGTGTTGAAAAGCTCTGTGACACGATGCGCGCCCAAGTCGATGAAGTATGGAAGCTTGAGCGTGGCATTGTGAGTATTTTGGTCGATAAGATCGGAATCCCGCGAGCCGAAGTTCTTCAAGCATTTCCAAAAATGGCCATGAACTTGCGTTGGACCGCAAATCTCTTAAAGGAGCCAAAGCCGTATAGCGCTCTCTTGGAGCGCAATGTCCCAGCGATTCAAGAGCTACAACAAAAGTTGATCGATATTCAGACCAAAGTGGTCCTACCGCTCAATGAGCTCAAAGAAGTGAATAAGCAAATGATTGCCGGTGAGAAGCGTGCGCGGGAAGCGAAGCGCGAGATGACGGTTGCAAACTTGCGCTTGGTAATCTCGATTGCTAAGAAATACACTAACCGTGGCTTACAGTTTTTGGATCTGATTCAAGAGGGCAATATTGGCCTCATGAAAGCGGTCGATAAGTTCGAGTACCGCCGTGGATATAAGTTCTCAACCTATGCCACTTGGTGGATTCGTCAGGCAATTACTCGCTCGATCGCAGACCAGGCGAGAACGATCCGTATCCCAGTACACATGATTGAGACCATCAATAAGATGAATCGTATTAGTCGCCAGATTTTGCAAGAGACTGGTCATGAGCCCGATGCTGCAACCTTGGCTCAGAAAATGGAGATTCCAGAGGACAAGATTCGGAAGATCATGAAGATCGCAAAAGAACCGATTTCCATGGAAACCCCGATTGGCGATGATGAGGATTCACATTTGGGCGACTTCATTGAGGATTCCAATACGTTGGCACCTGCCGAGGCCGCATTGCATGACTCGATGCGCGATGTAGTGAAGGATGTGCTTGATTCGTTAACGCCACGCGAGGCAAAAGTATTGCGCATGCGTTTTGGTGTTGAGATGAGTACCGATCACACTCTCGAGGAGGTTGGTAAGCAGTTTGACGTGACGCGTGAACGCATTCGTCAAATCGAAGCCAAGGCATTGCGTAAGATGCGTCATCCAAGCCGCAGTGATAAGCTGAAAACCTTCCTCGAAGAAGATTGATGAAGTCTTAGGGGCCCATAGCTCAGTTGGTTAGAGCAGAGGACTCATAATGGACTTAACCATGAGGTCTAGCAGTAAAGACCTCAATGATTTCAAGCGGTTAGTGGTGAAAAGGGTGGTTTAAATTCACTACACACCGCTTACACACCAAGCGGTTTTTCATGGTGTGTAGT